>CAJTVR010000019.1:0-43295 GCA_910580075.1 uncultured Eubacterium sp.
GCCCGCAGCAAATAAACCCTCATCATCCGGTATCCTGGATTTCCAGAGTATTCATAGAATATTTTGAGAATCTTATCTTTTAACTGTTCTTTCTGCTCCCTATATCCTGCTTTTCTGTTCTTTCTGTAATTATAATAGGCATTGGGGCAGATACCCATCCGGCGCAAAAGCCAGCGGACACCGAATGTCATCTTATGCCGGTCAATAAACTGGTACTGGTCTAATCGATTTCCTTTGCTAAGAATGCGGCTGCTTTTTTTAAGAATGCAATTTCCTTTTTCTTTTCCTCCAGTTCCTTGCGCAGTCTGCGGTTTTCCTCATAAAGATTTTTCGTATCGTTTAAGTCTGGGTCTGTTTCGCATTCTTCCCGGAAAGCCCGTACCCATTTACGAACCGTCCCATCACCTGGCTGGTATTCTTCATTTAGACTTTTTATCGTGCGTCCTTGTTCTAAATATAGCTGTATGATTTTCTTTTTGAATTCTGGTTAATAGACCTTTGTCTTTGGCATGTGTAACACCTTCCTTTACATTTTTTCTGATAATGCTGGTTCGCGGAGTTATAATTTTAAACCACATGGAGAATGTTGTTTTTCATGTATAGAAGAAAACGAAAACTGGAGGGAAAAGATGTCAGGATATTTAATTAAAGATACAACAAAAGAACAGCGGGAACAGATTGTGTCAGATTCGCTTGGAAACATTTCAGCGTCCTGTGACGGATGTATGCCGGGGCTGGCGGAGATGTGCCAGGAATATATTGACGGGAAGAAGGAAATCCGGGAAATCAACAGGATGTTCCAGGCACGGTATGTGTCAGGGGAAGACGGGCCGGGGTATGGGAAAGGAGGCTGTGGGTTCTGTTAAAGAAAAGTGTGTAAAATCATGACTGCAAAGCAGCATCTTTTGGGATGCTGTTTTTTGCGCAGACAGTTCAGTACAGGAATGAAGTGAAAATGAATCTGTCAGTTTTGGTGTTTTATGGTGCCAGAGAGCATAATGCAACAGATAAATGAAAAAGTCTTTTAATCCCCCATCTGAGATGGGGGGGGGAACAGGCAAAGCCGTAGCGGTGCGTAGAGTATAAAAACTCCTATGCTATAATGATATTGGTTTGGCAGGCCATATCAAAAGCACAGGAGGTATCCAAAATGGATAATCAAAGTATAACACACAAGATGGAATTGCACCTATCATATTGTTTTTATACCAAAGTATAGAAGAAAGATAATGTATGGGGAAACCAAAAAAGATCTGGCTGCAGTCATCAGGAAGCTGTGTGAGATGAAACAGGTGGATCTAATTGATGGGCGGGTATGCAAAGATCATATTCATATGTATGTTGCAATACCGCCGAAGATAAGCGTATCGGAATTCATGTCATATCTGAAAGGGAAGAGTACGTTGATGCTTTTTGACAGGCATCCGGAGTACCGAACAAAATGGGGAGACAGGCATTTCTGGGCGCGAGGATACTATGTTTCGACAGTAGGGAATGTAAACGAAGAAACGATTTTGAAATATATTCAGGAACAGGAAGAGAACGACAAGCTGGAGGACGGAAGAAAGTAGGAGAGCCTTCTTTAGGAGGCAACCAGTAAAAAAGGTACTGCGAAATCCCGCCTCTGGCGGAACCAGAGAAATACCCCGGAGGGGTTAAAGTTAGACCCCCATTTGAAATAGGGGTTGCTAATTAGATACAAAAAGAAAAGTATTTTTAAGGCAGGATGGAAAATACAGAAGGCCGTAAGCAGCTGAAATATGGAAGACGGCGGGGTTTCTGGCCAGTTATGACAACAGAAAATACCAGACGGGAGAAAAGACGCTGATCCATGAGTTTTTTTCTGGAGCGGATGGAATGCGTAACGGTAAAGATGTTTTGGGTTAAAAATTGCGGGCAATAAAAATTTTATAAAATTTGCTTATTATATCTATCAAAGCTCTGTTTCATCCCCTTACCTTATAGGAGGGCATTTTTATACACGTGATAACCGGAACAGGACAGCAGCAGGAGAAGCCGGCGGGAATGCAGATATGTGGTTGCAGAGGAAACGAACGCCGGATTCGGAATAAGATTTGATGGATGCCGGGACTGCCCTGTCTGGAAGGGGCAGTGAATTTTATAAGCAGGGAGGAAAAGCATGATGGGCATATATGGTTACATACGGGTATCGTCCACGGATCAGAACGGGGACAGGCAGATGGTGGCAATGAGGGAAGCCGGTGTGGCAGAAACGGATATTTATATGGACAGGCAGTCAGGAAAGGATTTCGACCGCCCGCAGTATAAGATAATGATTGGGAGGCTTGAAAAGGGAGACCTGCTGTATATTTTGAGCATTGACCGCCTGGGGCGCAATTACGAGGAAATACAGAGGCAGTGGCGCATTCTGACAAAGGAGATCTGCATTGACATTTGCGTGATAGACATGCCGCTGCTGGATACACGGAACGGGAAAGATCTGATGGGGACATTTATTGCAGATCTCGTGCTGCAGATCTTATCGTTCGTGGCGGAGTCGGAGCGGTCGAACATACGGAAACGGCAGGAACAGGGGATTGCGGCAGCAAAAGCAAGGGGCGTGAGGTTCGGGAGACCCGAAGCCCGGGTACCGGAAGAATTCCCGAAAATCGTAAGGGATTGGGAGAAAAAAAGGATTTCGATCGACGAGGCGCTGGAAAAGTGCGGGGTGAGCGAATCCACGTTCTACCGTAAGGTGAGGGAGTACCGGATTTTACAGAAAAATAAACAAAATTAACTGTCAAAAAGTGTACTTTTTGACAGTTAAGCAACACAAGATTAGTTTAGCATATTGATATGTGTAAGTCTATATTTTTTTCCAAAAGTGAGTGAATTTTCTTTATTCCTGATCTGTAAATGCAAATTGCTTTTGATTATAAGCCTATGTCAAAAAGCACACTTTTTGACATAGTTAGCTAATTCTTCATTGGATTTATTCCTGACAGTGTATATCTCAAAAAATGTTAATAGATATACGGTAACCTTAAAAACAAAGGAAAAGTCTTGCTGGGGTTTAGAATAGTCTGGAATTGATCAAGGTATAAGAACGTGCTGTATCAGAAAAGGGGTAACACGGCAAACCGGGCAAAGTATCTGTGGAAGCCTGTGCGTTGGTGGAACAAAATGTTTAATCTGGCAGACAAAGGCTTTGCATTGCCCTTAACAGAGAGGAGGGAGCAGCGTGATTTAAATGGATAAAGGTTCAAAGTCAATTATAGGAAAAATCGGGCGTGTTTCTAAAATGCATGGATTCATGAAAGGATGGTTAATACAATGAAAAAAATATTATCGTTAGTTTTGTGTTTTTGTTTCTTATTTGCAGCACCGCTTTCAATCGCGGCAAAAACTGTTACAGCTTCTAAACATTGTTCGTCACCAAAAGAAGTTTTTGAATTAAAATCAATTACTGAAGGAAACAATAAAATAAAAGTAAAAAAAGGTGAAGGCGGAAGTGGATTAAGGTTTACAGCACAGGAAGATGGCAATTATACTTTTAAGTTTTCGAATTTTAAATGCAAGACAGACAAAGATGCTGGTACATGCTTTTTGTTTGATTTAGTTGAAGAAGACAATCCTGAATTTGTGGTGATCAATACAGTTCATCCACTACATATAACTAATTTTGAAAAAGCGAGTGCTTCAGCGAAGATCAAGTTTAAACTTAAGAAAAATCAGACGATTTATATTTCTGTTGATCCTTCCGCACAATACATAGAGGATTATGAACTGCCGATGGGAGGGTATTTGTATAAGGCATTTTCCTTTAAACTGAATATTAAGCGAAGCTGATCAGTACGGGCCAGTGTGTTTTGGTTGAATCGCAATGACTTGATTACGGTGTTTAAAGAATGCAACGTGGTTTCGACGAACGCATAAACACGCAATTAAAATTAATAGAATAGTTCAAGAAATTCAAGGGGATTTTCTGCGCTAAAACGAGTAAAAATTTGTTTGTCAACAAATTCAAGCTGTTTTTGAAACACGCTGGATATTTACATATTAAGGTCAATTAGTTAAGAAGAATCAATGTTATATTACGTATAATTGAATATGTATAGCTAGTTTGGTGTTCGTGATAAAAAACTTTCAAGAATGAACGGGAATTAAAACTAGGCTTATAATGGAATAAAGGATGCTGTAGGTGTTTTCGGAGATAAGTTATAGTAATGTAAACGGTAGATAGTGCGTACCTCGACTATAGGAGCAAAGTATGTGACAATAGACTATATTTCTATCATTGGTATTAAAAGTTAAGTCTCAACTTTTGATACCAACATATGGAGGTAAGTCTATGAGTTCAGAAACAACCATGGCTGCTGAGCAATGCCGTCTCCGGGAATGGGCTGTACAGATCAGGGACTGCCAGAGCCGCCCGGCTGGCATGAGCGTTGTCGAATGGTGTGCCTGCCACGGCATTACAAAAGCAAGCTATTATTACCGGCTCCGTCGTGTAAGGCATGCCTTCCTTGAAAACATTCCTGGGGCTCCGCTGCCGCCGCAGATCGTTCCTGTGGAGCCTGGAACCCTGCAGATGCATGAAAAAGACAGCAGCCACACACAGCCAGGACTGGATATTTCCATAAGGGGAGTTTCCATCCACGTAACAGGAACCACATCCATGCCCCCTTTTGGCAGAGGTTCTTAAGGCGGTGCAGCATGTTGAATGACGCCGCCTGTTTTAAAGCCGTGTATATCGTCTGCGGCTATACGGACCTGCGCTCCGGCATGGACAGGCTGGCAGCACTGGTGGAGGCGCAGAATGGAAACAAACCATATATCCCTGATACCCTGTATCTTTTCTGTGGGAAACGAACAGATCGCATAAAAGGGCTTGTATGGGAAGGGGACGGATGGCTCTTGCTGTATAAGAGGCTTTCAGAAAGCCGGTTCCAATGGCCGCGCAGCCCCCGGGAAGTATGTTCACTGACGCAGCAGCAGTTCCGCTGGCTGATGGAAGGACTGACGATCTCACCGAAAAAGTCTGTTAGGCCGGTGGAGCCGCCGGAATATACAGGATGATTTTGTGCAAAACAGAGAAATTTCCAAGCAGTTCTGATGCCTTCCAGGTTTGCGCGTTCCGGCAGCATACAGCCAGGTATATACGTCTGGGGATTGACTCTTACGGATGGTACATGGACCAGCCGCATTTGGAAACATTGTAAAAAAACTGTCCGGCAAAAGCCATAGACTAAGCCAGGTACATGGGCATTATGACGGACGCCGGGAACAGCCCGGCCGGCAAATCCTGCGGGATTCTGGTATAATGGAATCACTCAGACAGATACCAGGAGGCGGCAGGATGGCTTTAAAGTATACGGAAGAAAAACTGAACAGCTTTGACAAGGAAACCCTGATCCAGCTGTTCCTGCCACAGTAGGAGCAGTTAGAAAATATTGATCATAACCTCCAGCTGGTCCTGGAACAGATGGCAGACTTAAAAAGACACCGTTTCGGCAGGTCATCGGAAAGGCATGAAACCGGGGCCGGATTTCCTTTATGGAAACGGACGGAAAGACCGTATTCTTTAATGAATCAGAGGCCGTCTGTGCAGAGGGTTCCGGTGAAGAACCGGAGCCTGTTCCCCGCCGAAAGCATGGGAAGAAGCCCGGGAAACGAGAAGAGGATCTGGATGGATGGCCTGCCGGTAGCTGTGATCAAGCATTCCCTGACAAATGAGGAGCTGGAGGCCCTGTTCGGGGAGGATGGCTTTAAGCAGCTTCCGGACGAAGTGTACCGCAGGTATGGTTTTACCCCGGCAAAAGCCGAAGCGGAAGAGCACCATGTAAAAGTATATGCCGGGAGGAAGACGGATGAGATCGTCAAAGCACCGCATCCGGAAAGCCTGTTAAGGGGAAGCCTCGTGTCCCCTTCACTGGAAGCGGCTGTGATGAATGCCAAATATGTTAATGCGGTATCGCTCTACCTCCAGGAACAGGAGTTTGAACGTTACGGCCTGCATATTTCCAGACAGAACATGGCGAACTGGACAATCCAGTGTGCAGACCGTTATCTTGCAGTCCTATACGATTACCTGCATGAAAAGATGTACGGTTACCATGTGCTGCAGGCAGACGAAACATCTGTACTGGACGGGCGTCTTGCCGGGAGTAAAAGCTGCATATGGGTATACCGTACCGGGCGGATGTATACGGACCGGCAGATCGTCCTGTATGAGTACCAGCGGACACGCAACGCCAGCCATCCCAGGGAATTCCTGAAGGATTTCAGCGGCATATGCGTCACTGGCGGGTATCAGGTTTACCACACGATTGAAAACGAACGGGAAGACCTGAGGACCGCCGGATGCTGGTCCCATGCAGGGTGGCGCTTCGATGAAGCGGTAAAGGCCTTGCGGGGCGTAAAGCGAAAGGACAGCCGCGCATACCTTGCGCTGACCATGATCCAGGCAATATACCGGGAGAAGAAACAGCTGAAGGAACTTTCCCCGTAGGAGAGGCAGAACCGCCGCCAGTTAAGCGTCAGGCCGCTGGCGGAGGCTTATTTCGCATGGGTGCGAGAAAACCTCTCGAAAGTACCGCAGAAAAGCAAGAGCTGGGAGGGCCTTAACTATTCGCTCAACCAAGAGAAATATCTGAAAGTATTTCTGGATGACCTGCTCCCCTGGTCACCGAACCTTCCTGCGAACTGCCGGAAGCCCGGTAAAGATGAAGTGAAATAAGACCGGAGCAAATCTGTTTCTATCATACAGGTTTGCTCCAGTTTTGTATAGGTACGCACTATCTACCGTTTACATAGTAATTAAATGTTTTTGATTATTCATATGTTCGAAAAAACATAGAGGAGTGAGTATGCTTAAAATAAAAAAATTATTATTGCTGGCGTTAATAATAGTAATAGCAACATCAGATGGAATAATCATATTTGCGAAGAATGACAACAGAGAAAAAAGGAATGCTGAAAATGAGTTCTTATATAATTATAATGAAGATAGTATTCAAATTGCAGCATATATTGGTAACTCCCGTGAAGTTATCATACCATCAGTTGTTGATGGTAAACCAGTTACAAGTATATTTACTGGTGCCTTTTCTGATAATGATATTGTAAAAAAAATTAAGATTCCAGATAGTGTTACATTTATAGATTCATATGCTTTTAGCAGGTGTCATAATTTAAAACAAATAAACATTCCTAGTGGTGTAACGGAAATTGGTATAAGCACTTTTAGTAATTGCGAAAATTTAATGAGCATAATGTTACCAGAAGGAATAACTACAATTCAGAGAGAAGCATTTTATAACTGTGCAAGTTTGCAGAGCATAAATATTCCTAGCAGTGTCACAGAAATAGAATCGAGTGCTTTATCGGGAACAGGCATATCAGAAGTTAGGATACCCAAATATGTAAAACATATTTCTGCCCATGCATTTGCGAATAGTAAATTAAATAAAGTGGTGATAGACGGTAATGTTGCAAATCTTGACTATACATGGGGAGCCGTGTTTGAAAGATGTGAAAATCTGGAAAATGTTGAATATACTAATAATACAACATGGATTGACGGGGGGTTTTTTAGTAACTGTCCAAATTTAAAAAGTGTTGTTATTCCAGATAGTGTGGAGCATATTTCTTCCCTTCAAGAAGAAAGTATTTTTAGTGGGTGTGACAATGTAACAATATATGGTGTTGCTGGTTCGTATGCAGAAACATATGCTAAAG
Organism: uncultured Eubacterium sp.; assembly: GCA_910580075.1. GTDB lineage: Bacteria > Bacillota > Clostridia > Lachnospirales > Lachnospiraceae > Eubacterium_J. The sequence goes on from CAJTVR010000019.1 coordinate 7,702, forward strand.
AAAAAGGCATAGCATTTAAAAACTCTTCTGGAAATACTGATGGCAATCCAGAAATCCCAGATACTTCGTCAACAACCCTGGAAATCCCATCACAACCAATAGAGGCTGCAGAGTTTTCATTACCTGGAGTGGTAACGAATCTTTTAACAGGAAACGAAGTAAGACTAAGTGGGAAAATACAATTAAAGGACATTTTTATAACAAATACGATGGATACAACGGATATTTTTGATACCGAAATTGGCGGCATTATATGGAAAAGCAGTAATGAGGATATTATAAGCGCATCCGACATTAAATGTGTAGTAACATCTGAAAATATTACTTATGATTCTCGTGAACTCAGTGTAGCCATGCCTGTAAAGAAATGTGAAGAAGTTACCGTTACCATTACAGGTACTACGCGTAATGGGATTTCCGCTTCAACAAAAGTGGAAGTATTTCCGAAAATGACGTTCAGTGGATATAATGTAGAGTCAAGTGAAAATATATACAGGCGTGTCTGTATGGTAACTTTGGATAATCCGGATAAAAACTTTCTTGAACAATTTATGCCTAAATTGCAGTTGGAGCATTATATTGAAAATGAGCAGGATTTCATCAGCGGCAGCACTAGACACATTACAACTAGATATATAATTCAAAGCGGTGGGAAGTATGCAGTGTTTGCAGCTGCTTTTGAATCAATTGGTATTGGGAGTGATGACTATGCTGTTAAATATCATGGATGTTCAGAAGTATTAAAGACATTTAGCGTACAATCAAATATTCATAGCTGGTCTGATGTCCGTGATAAAGAACTTTCAAAAATGAACGAGGATCAAAAACAGGCTTACAATGAAATACAGAATGCCATAGGTGATTTCAGGGATAAGGTTCAGTCATTGATAGACAGCCTCCAGGATGACGCAGAAAAAAAGGGAGGGAATGCATTAGAATCGTCGAATAAAGACCTGGCTAAAAAGTTAGAGGAAGAATGTGGCGCAGAGATAAACCTGACAGCACCAGTATTTGAAGATAAGAAAAGGGGGGAGATACGAAAAAAATTCATCTATACGGAATTGTCGAAAAAACTGGCGTCGATTGCAAATGCAAAAATGGGTTCTATAAAGGTGTCAGATTCGGACAAAGCAGCCAAGCATATTGTGGATAATGTTGTTCGTGGTTATCATTATATAGATGGCATTGTGCAGTCCGAAGATAAAAAAATGGAGCTGAGTTTTAACATAACCGGAATGTATAATGCTTATATTGGAAGTATATGGTTTACAGAAGCAAGTGTAGTAAGCAGACAGATGATCACTGTTTATATGACGCAGCAGCATTTGGAAAATGCCATGCAGCAGTATGCTAAAGATCTTGCCCAGCTGCAGTCCGATGCCGGAGATGCCATATATTCCGCTATGGCCAAAGATTTGCTTGGAAAATCCATCTCTGATTTTGCGGGGAATAAATTTGCAGAGTCATTTCGTAAGTATGAGCCGCAACTGGAAAAGTGGGGGGGGGTAAAAGGCATTTTGGATTTTGCTGCTAATTGCTATACTGTTTATGAGAAAGCGTCTGCAATCGATGTTGGCAAAATTGTAAACAATACAGATATCCGCAGCATTGCAGAAGAACTTGAAAAAGTAAAGGGGCTGCTTGATGTAGAATTTAAAGGCTTTACGAATAAAGCAGCGAAAAAGGCCGGTAAAAAAGTGGTAAAAGCTGCAGAATATCTGTTTAAAATTTGTAAGGATTATGCAGAAGATGGAAAAATTACAAAAAAACATTCCATTCCAGATTTTTTTAAACATGTGTTTAGCTGCCCAGTTGAAGTATTTGTTTACGATGCTGGCGGAAATCAGATTGGTTATGTAGGGGAAGATGATTTAGATTATGATTCCTCTATCATGATAGAAGAAGTTGGAGAGGCAAAAGTAATATATATTCCTGTAGGAAAAGAAGTGTCATACAGAATCAATGGAACAGGTTATGGAGAATTGAATTGTTCGTTTGAAGAATACGATCAGGATGGAATGGCAGTTGGCAGATTAAATTACTATGATATCGATTTGACACCGGAGTCAAAAATAGATGCTGCTGTTCCATCAGATGGATTTGTTTCCAGCAACTCTAATTTGCCTTTTACAGTCGATGGAATGTCTAAGGCACCGGATGCATGTTTAAAATCCGAACATTATGAATTTGTTGACATTAAGGTGTCAGTAAATGATGCAGATGGAGGCGTATTCCGTGGTGCGGGAAAATATGTGCCTGGCGATGCGGTTAATCTGGTTGCCGTACCTAATAGCGGTTATGTATTTGCCGGCTGGTATGATGACAGAGATAACTTTGTCAGCATGAATCGCAATATAGAGTTTGCAGCACGCGATTCCGGAAACTATATAGCAAAATTTTCGAAACAGCAGGGAACGGTAAAGGGCACTGTAAAATCTGTTAAGCTTTCCAAGACAAGCTACGAGTATAATGGGAAAGCCAGAAAGCCGTTTGTAATAGCAGTGGATACAGAGGGTAAGCGGATTTCCGGTAAATATTATACAGTAAAATATAAGAATAATAAGAAGGTTGGAAAGGCGGCCGTAACTGTTAGATTTAAGGATGGTTATGAGGGTATGGTAGTAAAGACATTTACCATATGCCCTAAAAAGACTTCTATCAAAAGCCTTGCAGCGGTTTCCAAGGGCTTTACCATAAAATGGGAAAGGAAGACGGAACAGGCAGACGGATACCAGATCCAGTATTCGACAGGAAAACAATTCGAAAAGAAGAAGACCGTAACCAAAATTGTTAAAAATGCTTCTACTGATAGCATGGGCGTTAAAAAACTGCAGCTAAGGAAAAAATACTATGTAAGGGTCAGGACTTACAAAACAGTGAATGGGAAAAAGTATTATTCTGTCTGGTCTAAAATAAAGAGTGTGGTGATGAAAAAGTAGAAGATAAGTATAATGAACTTTTTGCATTAATCAGAAAAAGGGATGGGGATGTGGCTTGAAAATGACCTGGAATTAATTGTTTTCAGGAATTTTGTGAAGAATACAACAGCAACAAAGCCAGTCGCAAAACTATCAGTTACATGACTGACAGATAAAGGCAGATAGAAATTGTTATGCCAGGATCAGGACATATAGGACAGTAGGCGGTAAGAAATATTGTTTCGCATGGTCAAAAGCTAAGATGGTGAGGGTAAAGAAGTGATGGCTGAAATAGTTTAATGATCAATCCAACGAGGAGGATAATAGTGAATAAGTATATTTTTGTTATTTTGTTAACAATTATTTTTGTTGCGTATCCGGGCAATATAATGGCTGCAGATAAAAGCGGATCTTGTGGGGACAATGCAACATGGACGCTAAATGAGACTGGCAAACTTGTTGTCAGTGGAACTGGAAAAATAAACAAACGTTCCTGGAATAAGTATAAAAAGCAAATAAATACAGTAATCATAAACGAGGGCATTACCGGTATTTGTGAAAATGCTTTTTATGGCACAAATATGTCGAAGATCTCGCTGCCGACATCTCTCACAAGTATGGATGAGGGTTGTTTTGGAAATACAAAATTAAGGAGCGTCACAGTGCCGGAAGGTATTACACGAATTGAAGATTGGACGTTTTATGACTGTGCTTACCTTAAATTTATTAATCTTCCGGATAGTGTAACATATATTGGACAGTATGCAATACGCCAATGTTACAGCTTAGAGCAAATTGTCTTGCCGAGATCATTAGAACACCTTGGTGATTGGGCATTCGCGAGGGATTATGTTTTAGAAAAAGTTGTGTTTACGGGCAACATTGTATCTGAGGACTATGATTTATATTATGATATTACTGGTCCAATAACAATCTATTATCCGGCAGATAATGCTACGTGGCATGATCGGGATGAAAATATTAACGAAAACATTATTTGGAAAGCGTACAATGACATATCAGAAATCGGCTTGGAATCTGAGGAAGATGCCGGCGATTTCAATATCGTTGATGGTACATTGCTAACCTACCATGGGGAGGGCGGCCTTGTTATTATTCCTGATTCGGTAGATAAAATAGGAACACGGGCATTTGAAAAATGCCTTGCACTGACATCCGTTACAATTCCTTCTAATGTTAGTGTGGTCGGAAAGTATGCTTTTAATGGCTGCACAAATTTAGAAGAAATCAATTTTTCAGAGGGACTGGAAACGATTAGTGTATGTGCGTTTAACAAGTGTTCCAAGCTGAAAACGCTTGATCTGCCTGACAGCTTATGTAATATAGGGGAAAAAGCTTTTCAAAAATGTACAGGGCTCACTGGAGTTAAATTCGGCAGCAAACTTGATTATCTTGGTGATGCAGTATTTGATGGATGTACTGAATTAAAAGACATAGATCTGCGCCATACTCCACGGTATGTTGGCGGTAAGGCTTTTGGTGGTAAGACAGCTGTGGATAGGACATTTATCAATAACCTGAATACCAAAAAGAAATCTTCTGGCTGCGTTTACGATTATGAGCTGTTTCTCTTGAATAAAGATAAACTTTATACGGTAAATGATTCTGTTGCGGCTGTATTTTTCGTGAAGACAGACAATCCGACAGGGAGTAATATATATTTCGATTTTTCAAGCGGCGAGTGGGATCATTGTTACGTACCTGCATTTAATTCCTTATCTAATTTTTCAGACGGGGCAATTCATCTTGATGAAAGTATGGTTTTTTTAATGGTACAGCTGGTTATTATGATGTAGATGCAAAAGAGGATTACTTGGCTAATCGAGGTTACTTTATAAAAGTAGACCGCGGCTATATATTTGAATATTCTCCAAGGAAGGCAGGCACATATACGATCAGTATCCGGGAGAAATCTTCTGGTGTATATCAAGATACCGGGGCGTCGATAACCTTGAAGTTTGTAGATTATAAGAAAGAGTATGATAAATGGCTGGACAATATTATTTCAAAGAATACGGGCAGCAGTAATACCCCGGAAGAAAACTTTATGAATATTGTGAAGAATGCATTTGCTGATTGGAAATATGTTGAGGTAGTAGAAGTCAATGGCAGGGAAGGAGTGATTTCTTTATTAGGTGATTCTGGTACGATATGGGAACGTAAGCGCATGCATTCATTGACAGCCCCGGCATTGCTTGAGGATATAGGCGAGCGTATTGACTACCCGGTAGAATGGGCCGGAGCTGATAATCATGCAAGTGTCTATATGCATGACGGCAGTCTGGTTACAATATGTCCGATGTCAGATACTGGACTTATTGATAATATTATGTACATAGATTTTTCCTCATATGCGCACAGCTATGGCAAGGGAAAAATGCAAGAGAAAGCAGATTGTGATAAGGCAGGGTTGATAGTTTATCCGTGTACAGACTGTACTGCTACGAAAGGACAAGCAATTGCTGCTCCAAAGGAATTGAAATTATCGAAGACGTTGTATGAATATGACGGTAAGGTTAAAACGCCAAAAGTAACCGTTATAGATGTTGCTGGAAATGTAGTGCCATCTAAGAACTATAGGGTTATGTATGCGTCAGGGCGTAAAAAAGTAGGAATATATAAAGTAACAGTAAGGTTCAAAGGCTTTCGCTATACAGGTACATTATCAAGTAATTTTAAAATCAGATGAAGAAAAATAAATAAGTTATTATTTCAGCTTTCCCATAAAAATTTCTAGGGTGCAAAAAAGCGACGTTTAGTTCTCTGAGATCAGGAAGGGTATATTATTTTAAATTCTGTGCTTATACAGAGACAAATGGAAGAAATTACCGTGATAAGTAGTCCGTCCATATCCCCCAAATCTACAATAAAAAGATAGGGAATAGAAGAATAGGCTGTTTTGTTTGTCACAAGGTTAATAGTCTGCGTATTTGAAAGATGGGCGCAATAGGAAGAAAGGGGATTCCATAAAGCCAGCCTCCGTAGGGGAACGGTCAGGGGGGAAGGCAATGGAGAAACGGACACAGGCAGTCAGAATACAATATTCCTGAAGATCTCTGACTTCTGGCCTGACTGTTTACCATGCGCTGGATGAAATCGCAATCGGTGGAAAAAAGAACGTATTGGAGGAAAGCTGGATATCAATGGCATAAATGGAGAGTTATACCCATATTAGTATCGAAATAGTACGCAAAGTGGAGAAAACAGAACACCAGAGCAAAATAGTGGTGTGTACAGTTATTATGATACGAGGAGGTTTGATGTATGTGCATGATTAAGAGATACATATAAATATAATAATAAACCATCATTGTACGAAGGAAAATATATAAAGCCGGTGAACGATATTTACTTAAACGATGTAGCATCTTGGGAAAGCTGGGATCAAAACAACAAACCGGCTCATACGTGGGATGTTTTTCAGGGACTCTGGATGGTGACGGTCATACTATTTAGGCCTTATATTCAGACTCCGATAATGCGGGGAATTCAGGCAATGATTAAAAATTGCAAAAATGGTGCCACTGTGATTGGAGATACTAGTACTGATGATAATATCAATAGCAGTACTGGTGGTATTGTTGGAACAGCTATGGATTCCTCCATTTCTAGATGTGTTAATACCGGAGCTGTCCAAGGGAACCAAAATGTCGGTGGAATTGTAGGGAAAAATTATGACTCACGGACAGTTTCTGAATGCTATAATGCTGGAACAGTGGATGGCAATTATCGTGTTGGATGGATCATTGGTCATTTAAATTCTGATTCTAATAATATAACAGTAAGGGATTGCTATACTGTATCTGTGGTCACCTGGCTTTTACATTATTTGGATGGATGAATGGCATACAGTGGAATAGCAGCAATCAAGCGATTGTAAAAAGCGAAGATATTACATGCAGGTTAAAAGACATTGACGATACTGTTCATTTAGAATTAACATTTGTACCAAAAGGGACAGTGACCATTACTGGCATGGCACAAAGCGGAATAACAATAACAAATCCGGTGACGGTGAGCATAGAAGGTTCTATACTTGGCCCTTCCATTCCAGAAGCGGATATCAGCGGAGAGGTAGACCATTTTATATTGAATGATGCAGTCGGAACGTTGGAAGAACCGCTTTCTTGCTTGGGGCACATCTATTTAAAAGATGGGAAAATTGCCATATTAGAACAGTGGGAGCAGCTTTTGGAGCAAATAAGCTGGGAAAGCAGCAATCCTAATGTTGCAGATGTTAAACTTTGCATATTGGAGACAGACGGTTCGCAAAGTACGTATGGTGACATTGATATCCGGATTGACATAACTGTAAAGAAGCCTGGCACAGCCAAGCTTACAGGAAGTTTTGCGAATGGTATAACAGAGAGCTTTCAGGTATCTATATCAGACATCTCTTATGGAGTTGTAATTGATAAATCAAAAACAGAAATGGAAGGCAAAACGGTAGCTATTTCAGGAACGCTTACTTTAGATGAATCAACCACGGCTTCAAAAGAGAAATTACAATCAGCAGTAGATTCATTGGTAATATCCTCATCAGACGAGGAAGTAGCGAAATCACTTGCGTGTACTTCAACGCAAAATGCCGATAATTGTTCTGCTGTTTTGGAAATATGGATAACTATATACAATACTAGCACGACAGATATTTCCATATCAAAATCAAATTCAGATGGGTCAGTATCAACTTGTAAAGTAACTGTAACCGAGGATACGTCAGAAGATGATGCTGAGGATGATGCGGATTATACAGAAGAAATGCACAGGCTGTTATTTGATGAGGGGACACATGATGTGTTGACATATTTATGTATGGACAAAAATTTTACAGCTTCCCAGTTTATAGCATCTAACAATGACAAATACGGTATGTCAATTCAGTTTATTACAGATTTGATATATAGACAGTGGGACGGATGGAAAGACCTGCTTACAAGTGAAACTTCTGTTGAAGAGGCGGAAAAGATTTTAGTCTCACTATTACAGTCATATGGGGAAAAGGTTAAAGTTGCATCAGAAGCAAAGACGGCAGTGAAAATAGCAGGTAAAATCAGCGATGCTTTTTCCGATTATTTAGCAGTATCCAGACTAAGGCAGGCCATGAGCAGTGAAGAACTGGAATGATTTAATGGCTGGATTCATGCAGTCAGCAGAACTATCCAAAGCAGCTAAAAATGGTATAACAACGAAAGATGGTTTGAAAATCGGTGGCGGGCTTGATGATTTAAAAGATGGGATGGAAGCTATCACAGGAACTGCTGATGCGATTAATTATATGTATCTGTTGGAGGCTCTATTGACATCGGATGAAATATACAGTGAGATGTTAGCTTATGTGCGTGATAATTGTGTATTTTCTGTAGTTCAACAAGCAGCAAGTTTATATTCCACAATCAATAATGGTGTGGCGGGGGTTATTTCTGATCTAACAGTAAAGCTGGTAAATAAAGGTGCTGAAAAATTTGTTGAGGCTGCATTTGATGCAGCCTGCAAGGAGTGTACTCCATTTGCAATTATCAAAGCCGGTTACGATTGGGGGATTACGATATCCGAGTTATTTTTCAAAACAGGGACTGCCCAGGAGTTAACAGATTCATTACGCAGCCAGGTATACCTGGCCAGCTGTTTAGGAAAGTGGGCAGCTGATAATCAGTTAAATTATTTAACTTCCGCTGGTACGGACAAAGTAAATGAATATGCAAAGGCATCCTGCTATAGTATGTACGTATTATGGGAGTCCAGGAAGAATGCAGAGGAAACTTTACGGAAGTTATTAGATGCTTACCGTTTCCAAAAACATTCTAAGAATTATAAATTATCCAAAGATATAACGAATATATTGGAGTCCTATGAAGACCTTTACTTTTCCAAAGAGAAGCTGGGTAAGTTGCTTGGCATATCTGTTTCATGTCCGGTTGATCTGGAAGTGTATGATGAGAATGGAATAAAACTTCTGACAGTTGTTGATGGTGCTGAATGCAAGGGGTATGAAAAACCGGTTTTGGGAGAGGGGCAAACTGTCCGAAAACTACCATATATGAAAGGGGCAGAATAATGAAAAATAAATTATTTTTATTTCTTGCGGTTTGTTTAATTCTGGCAGCGAAACCGATAGAAATGGATATATCAGCTGCAGAGTTACCCAGTCAGACAGTATCTGGTGATTTATCCAGTGAGAAAAGCAGTGATACAGAACTGTCTGGTGGGAAACCGATCGAAGAAAATAAGGAAATAAAGCCGAAGGAAGAGGCAGCTGGCCAGGAAAGCGAAACAGGGCAGCCGGAAAAGGATGCGCAAACACAGCCAGGGAAGGAAAATGGGGAAGCGATGCCAGAAAAGAAGCCATACGAAACCAGACTATCTCTCGGTCTGCTTCTTTATAAAGGCGATACAACATCTGTCGGGATTCGTTATTTTAACAGGGATGTGTATCATGTGGTTTCTTCAGATTCATCTGTGGTAAAGGTCAGTAAAAAAGGCAGAATAAAAGCCTTAAAATGCGGAAAGGCCGATGTAACCGCCATTCTGAAAAATGACGGCCGCAGGGATGAGCTTGTGCTGCACGTTCATGTAAAAGCATCCTCTTATGCAAAGACATCTTCACATGGGGAAGGCGCTGAAAAAATAAGGAGTGCGTCACAGGCAGGGCTGGAAGCATATCGTGAGCTGGCACCGGGCAGGACATTAAGACTGAACGTGTCAGAAAAATCGGCTGATTCGGAAATTGTCTGCAGGTCTTCGGATGTTTCCGTAGCAGAGGTGGACAGCAAAGGAACCGTTACGGCGAAAAAACAGGGTGCCTGTACGATCAGTATTTTGCTGAATGATGGGAAAAATAAAGCAGTTTACCGCATCAGACTGTATGTGAAAGCCCCGCAGAAGCTGACTGTTACGAATGGGCAGAAAGATGCCTTTTTTAATGGTTCTGTGATGGTCGGAAATTCACTTGGTGTTGGTCTTGCGAGTTACTGCAGGCAGCAGTATGCAGGATTTCTTGGAAATGCCAGGCACTTTTCGTCTGGTTCTTTCAGCCTTATGAATGATATGCGGGCAATTTCTGCAACATCCCTCCATCCTACATACAATGGGGTCAAATACAGGGTAAGGGATGCTTTGCGGGTGATGGGGGCGCAAAAAGCTTTTATCTCATTTGGGATGAATGACCTGAATATTTACGGCGTACAGGGAACCGCTGATGTCTACCAGCAGTTTATCAGGGAATTGCAGCAGAATAATAAGGGTTTAGAGGTATATATTGTCAGCCAGACACCGGTCCGTAGGACATCCGGGCATCTGGAAAACGGCTGTATTCTGGAATTTAACAGGCTGATGGCAGCATATGCGAAAAAATCGAAGGAAGTATATTTTATAGATATCTTTCCGGCTTTTCTCGATAGTGCAGGGCTTCTTGCATCGCGGTACTGTAGCGATGGCTTCTGCCATTTGACAAACGCAGGATACGGGATCTGGACAAATCAGATGAAGCAGTTTGCAGGACAGCAGATTGTAAAAGGTGTTCAGGCACAGGATGCAGTTGAAACGGTAAAGGAAAGCCATTTGAAACAGGATTACCAGGCAGCGAGAAAGATAGTGAAAAAGATGGATTTTGGGGAGCTTCGGACTAAATATATGAGGGAGTTAAACAAAATAAAGGGAAAACTTTCTTGAAGATTTAAAATCGGGAAATCGAAATTCAGATTTGGCAGAGATATAAAAGTTGGAAAATGGAGTATACAGCATTGGCCAGGTGTGTATAGCCCTGAAAGATGTATACTGGCAGAGACTAAAGTATACTCAATAACAATGGCCTGTGAGAGATGTGATTTTGAACCAGATGGCAAGTATTATCGCTCGTGAGTTTATCAACATAATTCACCACTTTACAACTTTTTGAAAAATAAAATAACGCACAAGGTACTTTCTAATGTATAATAAGTTTGCACACAAAATTATACGAAAGAGAGTGACCCTGTACGTCAGACTTATTATACAACGAAAACAACCTGATTGGTAGACTGTACCGTTATTTTTTTATTTATTTTAAAAATTTTTCCATGCCCGCGATCGAAACGCTGTTTCTGCCGGTGTTATCGATCCTGGCTATGGAGTCTGCGGACTTTATCCGTTCCCTTTACAGACATTTTTCAGCAGGGCTTACAACGAAATCCCTCAATGCTTTTTACTATGCCTGCTCGTATGCAAAGGCTGATCATTCCAGGTTTATGAACGTCACAGCCGGCATGGCTTTAAGACTTATACCGGAAAAACTCTCCTCACAGCCTGTTTTTCTTTGCATCGATGATACCATGGTTTCTAAATCCGGCAAAAAGTTTGCGGATGTTTCGAAACTCTTTGACCATGCCGCACATCATGGTTCAAACTATCTAAACGGACATTGCTTCGTAAGCGTAATGCTCTGTGTGCCAGTATGGAAGAAAAGTAAGATCCGCTATCTTTCTGTCCCGCTCGGATACCGTATGTGGCAGAAAAAGGAATCCAGACTGGAACTGGCAGCGTCGATGATCCGGCAGGTAATGCCGCAGTTCAGCGGCAGGAAGAATGTCATCCTCCTGTGTGACAGCTGGTATGTCAGAAAGGACCTCGTTTCCATCGTGGACAAATATGAAAATCTGGATCTTATAGGGAATGCAAGGTCTGATTCTGTTATTTATGACCTGGCCCCGCAGCGGACCGGAAAAAGAGGCAGGCCTGCATTGCATGGGAAGAAGCTTTCCGTTTACGGTGATTTTGTACTGTCTGATGAAAAAATCGGAGACTATTATACAGCGGCACGCCGTGTCCTTACGAATATTTTTGGTAAAAGAGAAGTTTTTGCGTATGTGACGCTGCCTGAAAAAGGATCTGACAGCAGACGTCTGTTTTTCAGCACCATATTTCCGGAACAGCTGGAGATCTTTTGCGCATGGCAGGAGAAATCACCACTGAACCAGACAGACTGTGACCGTATGCAGTTTTTACCATTGCTTTTATATGCATTCCGATGGAACATAGAAGTTAGTTACTACGAACAAAAAACATTCTGGTCACTGTGTAGGTACATGGTGCGCAGCCGAAAAGGTATCGAAATGCTGGTCAATTTGATCAATATTACTTATAACATTTTATAAGTACCAGGCAGAAAGTGTACAGGAGTTCAGATTCGCGTTAAGCGGACAAATTCGCCAGCAGGTATTTTATGCCATTTTCGTGAAAAATATGGAAACCAGCATAAAATCCAATGTAATCATAAATGCCTTAAAACAGTTCATCCAGCAGCAGGGGTACCATCTATAAAAGCTGTAAAGTCGTATTTTTCTAATAGAATAGCATGAATATAGACATAAAAAAGTCAAAAAGGAAGCTGCCGCTTCACGAAATTTTATTCGTTGAAGCGACAGCCCCTGGTGATTAGATGGAATCAATAAGAACGAACTTATAAGGAACAAATTTATATGCAACTGCCGCAAAGCTTAATGGGACACGCTAATATTGAAACAACGATGGACATTTATGCGGAAGTAACCGATGCAAAGAAACAGGAAGCGATTGAAAATTTAGCATACAAATTGGATGTATTTTAGGAAAGAGTCCGGCTAGGACTGACAGAGGATACCACAACTTGTGTGCCATACGACAAGAGTACGATAAATTCAGGGGTTTTAATCAATGAAACAGCATTATATCGCTGTGTCGGAGATGCCGAAAAGCGGCTAGATAAAGGGAAATAAGCCATTTTAAATTAAACTGACTTAAAATTCCCAGAAAAGAAGCAGCAAAAAATCTGATAAAAAAGACTTGGAAAACAAAATAAGATAGGTTATAATGAATCCTGAGCATTTTAAATGAAAAATACTTTTATGACTGAAACAGAATAAAAAGGATGGGATACCGGTATGGCATTATTGGATGAATGGAAAAAAATTGTTTATAATGAAAAAACAAACAAAGGTGAGCTGCAGAAATTATGGCAGCGGTATTTTATGCTGGAAAAAGGCGTTTATGAGAAGCTGCTTACAAACCCGGATGAGGAAGTAACCGGAACTGTGAAGGAGCTGGCGGAAAAATATAATTTAAGTATACTGGAAATGACAGGGTTTTTAGACGGCATTAATGACAGCCTGAAAGAACCGAATCCAATCGATACGATGGATGAGGATACTTTTGTAAGCCTTGCCTTTGACAAAGAAAAATTATACAAAAACATGGTGGATTCTAAGGCAGAATGGCTTTATGAACTTCCAATGTGGGATGATATCTTTGACCCGGATACAAAAAAAGCACTGTATCTGGAACAGAAAAAGTCTGGAACTGTGATCGTAGGCAAGAAAATCGGCCGTAATGAGCCTTGTCCGTGCGGCAGCGGCAAAAAATACAAATACTGCTGCATGAATAAATAAGCGGATCCGGACTTTTCAGCATTTTTAAAAGACATTTTATGCACAGGCTGGCGCATGAAGCAAAGCAGAACAGGATATGGTATTGTACTGCATCCGGTTTTCCTTTTCTTTATGCGCCAGCTTTATTTCTTACTGTTCGCAGGCGGAACAGAAAAAGGAAAAAGTGTCTCTGCCCGGTGTCCGGGAAACCTATACACTCTAAGGCTGCCTTCCATTCTTTTATTTCTTGTATTTCCACCCAAAATCGTATATACTATAAAAAGCAGATAAATTAATAAAGAAACGGAGGAACGCCTCATGAATTTCAAAATGATCCATGAAAACTACAATGTACGCAGCCTGCAGGAATCGATGGAGTTTTATGAAAAAGCGCTGGGACTGAAGGAACACCGCCGCAAAGAAGCGGAAGACGGCTCCTTTATTCTGGTTTACCTTTCGAATGAACAGTCAGATTTTGAACTGGAGCTGACATGGGTGCGCGATATGGACAGGCCATATAACCTGGGAGACTGTGAATTTCATCTCGCATTTGAGACGGACGATTATGATGCATCTCACAGACTCCATGAAGAAATGGGATGCATCTGTTATGAAAATCCGGAAATGGGTATTTATTTTATTAAGGACCCGGACGGCTACTGGCTTGAAATAGTGCCAGGACACGGATCTGCTTCCTGATCTGGAAAATCTGTACAATAAAAGTACTATTATAAAAAAGAAAATATGACAATGATTAAGAAAGAGGAGGATAACGATATGAAGGGACAAAAAGAAGGAGCCAGCGGTCCCAAAAGAAAGATAGCAGACGAGATTCTTGTACAGATTGGAAACAGTGTTCTGATTGTGTTTCTGGTTGTGGCGGTTGTAACAATTTTAATGGTAAGAAGTGAAATTTTTTCATCTAAAAAGAAAGAACTTTCGCTGGAATCAAGGTCAGCGGTTCATGAATTGTCTGGATTTTTAGAAAAATACGGAAAAGTATCACAGCAGTTAGCGGTGAATCCGGATATCCGCTCGGTACTGCAGGAGACAGGGCCTGGGAGCAGTATCCTGGAACATGAAAAGATGGATTCTGTGCGCGAGTACCTGCTGAATGTAGTAGGGACAGATCCGGATAATTTTATGGCGACATGGATTGCAGATATGGATACGAGTGTCATTACCCAGTCAGATAATTTTACATCTGATGAAACATGGGTATTTGAGGAACGTATCTGGTATCCGTGCGTGGAATCAGGCAAGACGGTACTGACAGAACCTTATGTAGATCCAAGTACCGGAAAACTGATTTTGAGCGCGGTATCGCCTGTTTATGATACGCAGGGAAATCCGCTGGGAGTAACCGGCGTCGATATTTCATTAGACCGTATGACGCAGGTCATGAGTGAGTATAAAGTGGGAAATAAAGGCTACATATTCCTGTTATCTTCAGGCGGAAAGCTTATCTATCATCCGAATAAGGATATGGTTGATAAGAATCTGGAAGACTTAAATGTTTCTGATAATTTAAAAGAGGCTGTAGCTGGTAAAGAAGAAATATTCCTGAAATATAAAACAGACGGTGAGACAAAGTATGGCGTTGTCTGTCTGAGCGAAGGTACAGGCTATACGGTCGTAAGCAATCTGCCGTACTGGGAGTTTTATAACCATCTTGTCAGAATTATTGTGGCGCTTAGCATTATATTTTTAATCGGACTGTTTCTAATTATCTGGAGTATCAAGCGCAGCGCAGCAAAACTGACGAAACCGATCCACGAACTGAACCATACGGCGCAGCAGCTGGCTGCAGGGGATCTGAATGTGGATCTGCATATTACTGCAGAAGATGAAATCGGAGAATTAGGACACTCGATTGGGAATACGGTAACAAGACTGAAAGAATACATTGTTTATATTGATGAAATGGCCGAGGTACTGACACAGTTAGCTGACGGCAGGCTGGATGTGGTACTGAAAAATGATTATCTTGGAGAATTTCAGAAGCTTAAGGAAGCGCTGATGAATATTTCGGATTCGATGAATGATGTCATGCAGAATATTCATAACAGTGCGCAGCAGGTTTCTTCAGGGGCTTCCGACCTGGCAAATGCTTCGCAGGTCATTGCAGAAGGTGCCGGAATGCAGGCGGCAGCAGTAGACGGGCTTGCAGCAGCGGCAGCTTCGATCGAAGAACAGGTGCAGGACAGCAGAAAAGCAGCGGATGATTCGGCAGCGGCAACAATGCGTGTAACATCAATGATGGAAGAAAACCAGGAAAAGATGTCATTGATGATGGAAGCTGTCAGAAAAATTCACGAAACTTCCCAGCAGGTTGTCGGCATTATTCAGACAATCGAAGAAATTGCAGATCAGACGAACCTGCTTTCTTTAAATGCTTCGATTGAAGCTGCACGTGCAGGCGAAGCCGGAAAAGGATTTGCTGTTGTAGCAGATGAAATCGGCAAACTTGCCATGGAAAGTTCAAAGGCTGCAAATATGACAAGAGACCTGATCGGCGTTTCTATGGAAGAAATAAACAAAGGAAGTGCGATTGCAGACAGGGTGATGTCATCCTTAGTCGATTCTGTAGGCGCTGTAGACCAGGTAAACGATATGATCCGGAAAGTGGCAGAAAACGCAGCGGTACAGGCTGAAAATATGAAGCAGATACGAAGCGGCATAGAAGAAGTTGTCCAGGGTGTACAGGATAATTCTGCAGCAGCGCAGGAAGCATCCGCAACTTCCCAGGAACTTGCATCTCAGGCAGTTGTCCTCAATGACCTGGTGCAGAGATTTGAATTAAAGAGCTGAATAAAGACTGAACCCAGGCAGACATGAAAAACTGAGCAAAGACTGAGCCCGGGTAAACATGAAAAACTGAATAAGGATTAAATCCGGATAAATATGAAAAACTGAGTAAATGTTAAAAAATGGATAAACATTGAAATTAAGTAAACATTCTAGCTGGGTAAACATTGAAACGAAGTAATTATTTAAAATTAAGAAAAGAGGGAATGATATGAAAAAAATAAAAGAATTCTGGGAATCCTTAGATGATGTAACAACGGTTTCAAAACGGGAATTATTTTTAGGCCTTTTATCCTGCGCGCTTGCAGGTATTGTATTTGGCGTTTTTTTCGGCCCGAAGAAGACATCGGTAATCGGCAGCCATAATGGAAACAGCGGCTGCTGCGACTGTGAACTTTGTGAGGATGAGCAGTCAGACGAATAAAGATAAATGAAGGGGCTGCCGCAATAAATGAAGTATACAAGATATTGGCTCAAAATTGCATGGATTCTGCAATATTTTGTATGGATTTCCTTAATGCGGCAGCCCCTTAATTAAAAGAAAGAATACAGACAGGAGATTTAAATAAATGCAGATTAAACTAAAAGACGGAACAGTAAAGGAATATGGACAGGCCATATCTGTATATGATATTGCAAAGGATATCAGTGATGGCCTTGCGCGTGCAGCCTGTGCAGGATGCATAGACGGAGAAATCGTAGATTTAAGGACAGAAATTTCAAAAGACTGCGAGCTGAATATTATTACGGCAGACAGTCCGGAAGGTTTAAAGGTGATCCGCCATACTGCTTCACATGTAATGGCACAGGCGGTCAAACGTCTGTTTCCGCAGGCAAAGATCGCAATTGGTCCGGCAATTGAAGACGGATTTTATTATGATTTTGACAGCGAGCCGTTCTCCCGGGAAGATCTGGATAAAATCGAAGCTGAAATGAAAAAAATAATTAAAGAAGGCCATGCAGTTACAAGATTCACGCTTCCAAGGGAAGAGGCTGCTGCCTTTATGAAAGAGCGTGAAGAGCCATACAAAGTAGAATTGATTGAAGACCTGCCAAAGGGAAGCGAAATATCATTTTATGATCAGGGCGGTTTTGTAGATTTATGTGCTGGTCCTCATTTAATGTCTGTCAAAGGGATCAAGGCTTACAAGCTGATTTCTTCTTCGATGGCTTACTGGAGAGGAGATGAACACAAAGCGCAGCTGCAGCGTATTTATGCAACAGCGTTTAACAAAAAAGATGAACTTGCCGCTTATCTGGAACATTTAGAGGATATCAAAAAGCGTGACCATAATAAGCTGGGACGTGAAATGGAACTGTTTACAACCGTAGACGTAGTGGGCCAGGGCCTGCCGCTGTTTGCTCCAAAAGGAACAAAGATGATTATGAAGCTTCAGCGCTGGATTGAAGATTTAGAGGATAACGAGTGGGGATATGTGCGTACAAGGACACCGCTGATGGCCAAAAGCGATTTGTATAAGATTTCCGGCCACTGGGATCATTATAAGGAAGGAATGTTTGTCCTGGGCGATGAAGAAACAGATAAGGAAGTATTTGCACTTCGTCCGATGACATGTCCTTTCCAGTATTATGTATACAAGAATACGCAGAAATCATACCGCGACCTGCCGTACCGCATGAGTGAAACGTCGACGCTGTTCCGTTCGGAAGATTCCGGTGAAATGCACGGGCTGACGCGTGTACGCCAGTTTACCATTTCCGAAGGGCATCTGGTAATCCGCCCGGACCAGGCAGAAGAAGAATTAACAGCATGTCTGAATCTGACCAATTATGTACTGGCTACGCTCGGACTGCAGGAAGACGTGACTTACCGCCTTTCCAAATGGGATCCGGACAACCGTGAAAAGTATCTGGGTGACGAGCAGTACTGGGAATCTGCACAGGGTGCGCTGCGCAAAATTTTAGCCGAGCAGAATCTGCCATTTGTGGAAGCAGACGGGGAAGCGGCATTTTACGGACCTAAAATCGATATACAGGCGAAAAATGTCTATGGAAAAGAAGATACCATGGTTACGATTCAGTTAGACTGTGCCATTGCTGAAAATTTTGACATGTATTATATTGATGAAAACGGCGAGAAAATCCGTCCGTATATTATTCATAGAACATCTCTGGGATGCTATGAGCGCACGCTTGCATGGCTGATTGAAAAATATGCCGGCAGGTTCCCGACCTGGCTGTGCCCGGAGCAGGTGCGTGTGCTTCCGATTTCGGATAAATATAACGCATATGCAGCGAAAGTAGAAGCAGAATTAAAGAAAAACGGTATAGATGCAGCAGTTGACGGACGGTCAGAAAAAATCGGGTTTAAAATCCGTGCAGCAAGGCTTGATAAGCTGCCATACATGCTTGTTGTCGGCCAGCAGGAAGAAGCAGACGGCACAGTATCTGTACGCAGCCGTTTTGCCGGGAATGAAGGCGTTCAGCCGTTAGGAGAGTTTATTGATAAAATCTGCCGTGAAATCCGGACAAAGGAAATCCGCACAGAACTGCCGGAAGAAGAAAAAGCAAAATAACAGCTGCAAACTGACAGAAGAAAAATGCAATCACAGCAGCAGCTAAAAACCGTAAAACATATTCTGACTGCCACAGATGCGCTTCCCAGAAACTGGCATATTTTACTCTGTATACTATATAAAATTTTACAAATACTATATCTGCATTTAAATACCGGATGCCAAAGGCATTCTTATAGTAAAAGGAGGAAAATCATGCCAAGATTAGACTGCAGTGTTATGAACTGCCGGTATAACCAGGACCATGGATGTGTCAGAGACAATATCAGTGTAGGAGGGGCCATGGCGAAAAGCAGCAGTGAAACATGCTGTGACAGTTTTGAAGAAAAAAGCGGCGATTCTTTTACAAACAGCTTCAGAGAGCCGTCTTTAAAAGTAAATATCCGCTGTGAAGCAAAAAACTGCATGCATAATGACAACTGCAGCTGCCATGCACAAAGCATTGACGTAGGCGGGTCGAATGCCTGCAAGTGTGAGCAGACAGTCTGCGGAACATTTTGTAAAGGATAAATAATAAAAAGGAAATAAAGATACTCAGAGACAATTTCTGTAAACAACAGGTTATGTAAAGATTGAATAAGGTACAGCTGCTTTCAGACAGCACAGCCAGTGTGCTGTCTGAAAGTAAGGCGTTTCGGTTTTTCCGGTACAAACCAGGAAAGACTAAACGCACAGATAAAAAGGAAAAGGGGGCATGTTTTAAAGTGAGGAAGAAATCACATATTACGCTGGCAAAATACCTGGTGAAAGAATCCAGGGACAAAGATTTGAAAAAGCATAAATACGCATTTTATCTGGGCAGTGTACTGCCGGATATTAAACCGTCATTTATTTACAGACGTCATGAAATGACAGGAACGTTTCCGCAATGGCAGAAGCGCATCTGGGATCTTGCTAAATTAAAAGATGAGGAAATGCACAAAAGCAGTTCGAAGTATTACAGACATCTGGGTGAAGTATCGCATTATCTGGCAGATTATTTTACATTTCCGCATAATGGCAAGTTCACAGGAGGTTTCCGTGAACACTGTTCTTATGAAGAAGACCTCAAAAAGAAGCTGCGCCAGCATATATTAAGCGGCAAAGCGGCCAGCCGTAAGAAAAAGTATATCGAATTTGCAGCTCCTGAGGCTTTGTTTGATTTTGTCAAAAAAACGCATCAGGATTATCTGGCCCAGCAGAATACAGTAGAAGATGATATTGCCCATATTGTGCCTATAAACAGCCAGGTTTTAAAGAGTATTACACATTTTCGGAAACGGGCTTAGGCAGGTTTTCTGACCGTTTTCGAAAAAAGTGTCGAAGGTTGTCGATGTGAAATAATTGACATTTTTTGTAGAATAATAGTAAAATAAGGTTGCCACAATTAAATTGGCTTATACATAAAACGGAGTGGTGATAAGATGAATCAGCAAAGTACATTAAAGACAGAGATTGAATCTCTGCGAAAAAAATTGAATGAGGCAGCAGCCCGGGACCTGAATTCAGAAGAATGCTTCCGCCTTAGCCTGAAACTGGATGCAGCGCTGGAGAAATATTACAGCGCGGGTAAAATAACGCCGCTATAAGCCAGAAAAGACGGGATGATATCGGGGGGTTTTTCAAATTACCCGAGAAAAGAAAGAACAGCTTTCAGCCGTTCTTTCTTTTTTTAGAAAAATACTTGTCAAACAGGACAAAGAAGGTTATGATATTTTCATAGACGTGGAGGAAAGTGGTTGAGAGTGGCATAAAAAGCACACAGTGTGGCGGATAATGGCTGCAGTCAGATCAACTGCAGAGGGTATGTGCGATGTTCATGGGTGAATACAATCATACAATCGATGCGAAGGGCAGGCTGATTGTTCCAGCTAAGTTCAGAGAAAAACTTGGAGATGAATTTGTTGTGACAAAAGGGCTTGATGACTGTCTGTTTGTTTATCCGTTAGAAGAGTGGGCGCATATTGAAGAAGCGTTTCGAAAGGTTCCGCTGACGAATAAAAAAGCAAGAGATTTTGTGAGGTTTTTTTTCGCCGGAGCAGCCAGCTGTGAAGCCGATAAGCAGGGAAGAATCCTTCTGCCGCCAAATCTCAGAGCTTACGCTGGTCTTGAAAAAGAAATTGTATCTGCGGGTGTTTTAAACCGCGTGGAAATCTGGGACAAGGAGAAATGGGAGCGAAGCAGTGACATCGCAGATATGGATGGAATTGCGGATTACATGGCTGAATTAGGCGTCAGTATTTAAGCATCCTGAGTAATCAAACGAATGGAATTTAATCATCTTCCGGTACTGCTTAACGAAACAGTCAGTCAGTTAAATATAAAGCCTGACGGAATTTATGTGGATGGGACTTTAGGGGGAGGGGGACATGCTTATGAAGTGGCAGGACGTTTGTCAGATAAAGGAAGACTCATCGGCATGGACCAGGATGCAGATGCCATACAGGCAGCCAGTGTGCGGTTAAAGGAGTTTGAAGACCGTATTACAATTGTCCGCAGTAATTATGCAGACATGCCGGGACAGCTTCGAAAACTTGGCATTGAAAAAGCGGATGGCATTCTTCTGGACTTAGGCGTATCGTCATTTCAGCTCGATACACCGGCCCGCGGGTTTTCTTACCGGGATGAAGATGCACCGTTAGACATGCGCATGGATGACAGACAGCAGCTAACAGCAAAAGATATCGTGAATGAGTATAGTGAGAAGGAGCTCTTTCGTTTAATTCGCGATTTTGGAGAAGACAAATTTGCGAAAAATATTGCAAAGCACATCGTAAATACAAGAAGAGAAAAAGAGATTCTTACAGCCGGGGAGCTGTGCGCGGTCATCCGCGGTGCAATTCCCATGAAGGTGCAAAAGAATGGCGGACATCCGGCAAAACGGACGTTCCAGGCAATCCGCATAGAGTTAAACCGCGAACTGGAAGTGTTACAAGACAGCCTGGATGGCATGATTGACCTTTTGAATGACGGCGGACGGATTTGTGTGATTACGTTTCATTCTTTAGAAGACCGTATTGTAAAAACGATCTTTAAAAAGAATGAAAATCCATGCATATGTCCTGCAAATTTTCCGGTCTGCACATGCGGCAGGGTTACAAAAGGAAGAGCCTTAAAAAAGCCGGTTGTACCAGGTGAGGAAGAATTGAATAATAATAAACGTTCAAAAAGCGCTAAGCTTAGAGTGTTTGAACGGAAGGAGCAGTAAAAGAATGAGCAGACAGAAAGAGCAGAGACATTATCAGATCCATACGTATGAGGATGGCAATACAGTCCGGCGCTTAGAAGCTGCACCAGATTATCACGAGGAACGCAGAAAAAGAAAAGAAGAAAGGCAGATATCAGAACAAAAGAGAAGACGCAGACGGGCGGCAAGAAGAAACAGGGAACGTGCACTGAAAATGAGTGCCGGTTATGTCGCGTTTTTATCGGCATGTGTCGTGGCAGTAGTGTTTACATCCGTAGCGTATGTGCACCTGCAGTCGGATATTATCATCCGACAGAGAGCGATTGAAAAGCTGGAGGAAGAAATTTCTGCCATGCAGCTCGAAAATGATGCAGCCTATAAAAGGATTACATCCTCTATTGATTTGAAAGCTGTCAAAAAACAGGCGAAAAAATTAGGAATGAGATATCCTTCTGAAAATCAGATTGTTTACTATACGATTGATAATGCAGACTATATGACGCAGTATGCTGAATGATATCTAAATAAAGCAGCGAATATATAAAAGCAACAGAAAGGCAGAATATGGCATCAGCAGGAAGACCACGGAGAAGGCGGCGCAAGAAAGCGCCTGACCGCAAATGGATCAGGTTAAGCCGCAGGAATCATCTGAAGATGATGACAGTATTTTTCTTTATTGTTGTCTCACTGGCAGTCGTAATGGGGCGTGTGATGTATATTGAGCATACAAGCGGCCAGAAATACCAGAAAATTGTACTGGCAAATGCAAATTATGACAGTGTGACGATTCCTTACCGCAGAGGAGATATTTTAGACTGTAACGGCATCGAACTGGCTACAAGCCTGGATGTATATAATCTGATTCTGGATGCATCGGTATTAACGTCAAAAGAAGATTATTTAGAGCCGACTATGAAGGCGCTTATGGAAAGTTTTCCGGATATACTTTCAGAAACACAGATACGCACATTTATCAGCGAAAATCCCAAAAACCGTTATAAAGTACTGGCAAAAAGACTACCATATGATGAGATTCAGGTTTTTTTAGACAAACAGAATGATAAAGATTCTAAAAAAGCCCGGAATATAAAGGGGATCTGGTTCGAAAAAGAATACCAGCGCAATTATCCGTATAAGTCATTAGCAAGTTTTGTCATTGGTTTTACAACATCAGGAAATGTCGGAATGGCAGGACTTGAGAATTACTACAACAGCACGTTAAACGGCACAAACGGCAGGCAGTATGGCTATCTGAATTCTGATAGTTCCATGGAAAAAACGATTAAGAATGCAGTGAACGGGAACAATATTGTTACGACTATTGATATGAATATCCAGTCTGTTGTCGAAGCAAAGATGAAAGAGTTCAGCATGGCTTACAAAGATGAAGCCAGGCCTGGAAACGGTGCAGAAAAAATCGGTGTCATTATTGAAGACCCTAATACAGGAGAAATACGGGCAATGGCAGCATTTCCAGACTACGACCTGTCCGACCCGCGTTCTTTGGATGAATACTATACAAAAGAAGAAATTGAAAAAATGAGCGATGATGACAAATCAGACGCACTGAACGGGATCTGGCGCAATTTCTGTATCAGCGATACGTTTGAACCAGGATCTACGCAAAAGCCGTTAACAATTGCAGCCGGATTAGATATCGGCAAGCTGTCAGGAAAAGAAACATTTGAATGCGACGGGTTTGAAATGATTGCAGACCGTACGATGCGCTGTGTAAACAGAAACGGCCATGGTACGGAAACGCTGCAGAAAGCGCTGATGGATTCCTGCAATGACACGCTGATGCAGGTAGTACGCCGGATCGGAAAAGACAGTTTTGCAGAATACCAGAGTATTTTCGGCATGGGATATCGGACGAATATTGACCTGCCAGGCGAAGCAAGGACGGATACGCTGGTGCGTAATGCACAGCAGATGTCTTCGGTTGACCTTGCCAGCGCATCATTCGGGCAGAATTTTAACTGTACGATGATACAGATGATCAGCGCATTCAGTTCAGTGATAAATGGAGGCAGTTATTACAGGCCGCATCTGGTATCCAGGATTACGGACGAAAACGGAAACCTGGTAGAAGAAATCAAACCGGAACTGCTAAAGCAGACGGTGTCAAAAGAAACAAGTGATAAAATCAAAGAATATTTATTTGCGACTGTCAGCGAAGGCACGGCCGGTGTTGCAAAAGTACCGGGATATTCCATGGGCGGCAAGACGGGTACAGCAGAGAAACTTCCGCGTGAGGATAAAAATTATGTGGTATCCTTTATCGGCTACCTGCCGCAGGAAAATCCGCAGCTGGTTATTTACGCAGTTATTGATACGCCGAATCAGCCGACAGAGGGAGAAGCCCAGGCTCACAGCACGTTCGCCCAGAATCTGGTGAGGGAGATTTTGGAAGAGATCCTTCCGTATATGAATATTTACAAAGATGAAGAACCAGGCAAAGATGCCTTAAAGAAAAAAGATACCAATATGTACACTGCAATTTCCGGCTATGAGGCAAAAGCAGCATTGGGTGAGTCAGTAAAATACAATTGATACCGGTAAAAAATACATAACCTCATAATTGCAGAATAAGCTATATTAACTGCTATTATGAGGTTTGTTTTATGAATGGGACAAAAACAAATAACAGGAAAAAAATCGTAACTGTTTTTTTCTGCATATTTCTTGCCATGCTGTTTTTAGCAGGAAGACTTGTGTACCTGATGGTTTTCCAGTCGGTATATTACAGCGCAAAGGCACAGGATCTGCATGAAAGAGAACGTGACATTAAGGCAGCACGCGGCAAAATCTTAGACATTAACGGCAAAGTACTCGCTTCTAACCGCAGCGTCTGCACGATCTCTGTCATACACAGCCAGATAAAAGAAGCAGAGCGGGTTATTGAGGTGCTTTCCAAAGAACTGGATATGGATCAGGAAACCGTCCGTAAAAGAGTCGAAAAAATAAGCTCCATTGAACGGATTAAGTCCAATGTTTCTAAGAAGACCGGAGATAAAATAAGGGACTATAAGCTGGCCGGCGTAAAGGTGGATGAAGATTACAAAAGGCATTACCTGTACGGCACGCTTGCTTCCAAAGTACTTGGATTTACCGGAGGAGACAATCAGGGAATTATCGGATTAGAAGTCGTGTATGACGATAAAATGATGGGCACAAACGGCAAGATTTTAACGCTGACCGATGCAAGAGGCGTAGAGCTGGCAGATGCAGGGGAGACGAGGAGAAATCCTATAGACGGTAATAACCTGCGCATCAGCCTCGATTACAATATTCAGATGTATGCCCAGCAGGCTGCTGAAAAAGCTATGCAGGCAAAGGAAGCAGACAGTGTAAGCATAGTTATCATGAAGCCTTCCAACGGGGAAATCATGGCTATGGTAAATCTGCCTGAGTTTGATTTAAATAACCCTTATGAACTGCCGGAAGGCACAAAGTATAAAAACCAGCAGGAAAAACAAAACCTGTTAAACCAGATGTGGCGTAACGGCTGTATCAATGATACGTATGAACCGGGTTCTACATTTAAGGTCATTACGGCATCCGCAGCATTAGAAGCAGGTGTCGTATCATTAAATGATAATTTTTACTGTCCCGGATATAAAATCGTAGAAGACCGCAAAATCCGGTGTGCACGTACAAGCGGGCACGGCCCGGAAAGCTTTGTACAGGGACTTCAAAACTCCTGTAATCCGGTATTTATTGAACTTGGCATGCGGCTGGGCACAGAAGCGTATTATAAATATTTCAGACAGTTCGGGCTGCTTTCCAAAACCGGAATTGACCTGCCTGGAGAGGCCAGGACGATTATGCATGAAAAAAAGAACATCGGACAGGTGGAACTTGCCACCATTTCTTTCGGACAGTCCTTTCAGATTACGCCGGTACAGCTTGCATCTACGATTTCTTCCCTGATTAACGGCGGGAAGCGCGTGACGCCGCATTTTGGCGTTCAGGTGGAAGATCAGGAAGGAAATGTCATAGAAGTCTTTGACTACACTCCGAAAAAACAGATTTTAAGCGAAAAGACTTCTGCTACGATGCGGACACTGTTAGAAACTGTCGTGTCCGAAGGCGGCGGAAACAAAGCGTATATTGAGGGATACCAGATTGGAGGAAAGACAGCTACTTCCCAGACACTGCCAAGAAGCGCACACCGTTATATATCTTCTTTTATGTGCTTTGCACCCGCAGATGATCCGCAGGTCTTATGCCTTGTCATTATCAACAATCCGACGGGTGTATACTACGGCGGCACAATAGCAGCACCAGTGGCTAAGGAAATGTTTTTAAACATTCTGCCGTATCTTGGCATTGAGCGTGATCCTGCAGCTGTCCAGGATACAGAAAGCGGGCCGCAGGAGTGATCATCTGCAGTCTGAGAGGTTTTTATGATAAGCACAGGCTGATTTGATTTGTAACAGTTTCACTGGATGATCTGAACTGAGGCATCCTGGTTTTAAGAAAGGAGTGATTCTGTCTGATTGCCTCTTGAAACCTGAAGAAAAATCCGTTATACTTAGTTTTTAGGCAGCAGCATGACAAATGAAAGAAGGATAAAGAGAATGATACAGCAGGTGGTTGATTTTCACTACATTTTTGCAGTAATTGCCGCATTTGCGGTTACGGCGCTTTTAGGGCCTTTGATGATACCGCTTTTACGAAGGCTGAAAGTAGGAAATACAGAACGCGAGGAATTAAAATCTCATCAAAAGAAAACAGGCACGCCGACAATGGGGGGACTGATGATCTTAACGGCAGTCATTGTCACATCGCTATTTTTTATATCCTCCTGTCCGAAAATCATACCGATTTTATTTGTGACAGTCGGATTCGGGGTGATTGGATTTTTTGATGATTATCTGAAAGTCGTATTAAAACGTTCAGACGGACTTTTTGCCTGGCAGAAAATGATACTGGAAATTGTAGTCACTGCTATTTTTGCCATATATCTGGTCAGGTTTTCGGATGTGCCGCTTACCATGCTCATACCGTTTTCCGGGGGAAAGTATGCAGATTTTGGCTGGCTGGCACTGCCGGTACTGTTTCTGGCAGTCATAGGGACTGTTAACGGAGCTAATTTTACGGATGGCATAGACGGGCTGGCTACCAGTGTGACCATATTAATTTCAACATTTTTTTCGGTTGTAGCCATTGGCACGAACAGCGGGATAGAACCGATTACATGCGCGGTTACAGGCGCGCTGCTTGGATTTTTACTGTTTAATGTATATCCGGCCAGTGTTTTTATGGGAGATACCGGTTCTCTGGCGTTAGGAGGCTTTGTGGCGTCTGCTGCATATATGATGCAGATGCCGATGTTTATTCTGATTGTGGCGCTGATTTACTGGGTTGAGATTTTATCAGTTATGATTCAGGTAGGCTATTTTAAACTTACACACGGAAAACGGATTTTCCGCATGGCTCCCATACATCATCATTTTGAACTGGGAGGATGGTCTGAGACAAAAGTAGTTGCAGTATTTTCTATTATTACAACGCTTTTATGCCTGGTCGCATATATGGGACTTTAAAGGCACATAAGGAGGAAACAGGATGGGTATCAGCATAAAAGGAAAAAAGGTTCTTGTATTCGGAGCAGGAAAAAGCGGGATTGCTTCCGTAAAACTGCTTTTGGAAAAAGGTGCCGATACAGTATTATATGACAACGGAAAAAATCTGTGCGAATCAGATATCCGCAAAAAATCAGAAGTATTAAAAGGCGTTCGTATTATAACAGGTGAGTTAAAAGATACAGAGATCGAAGAGCTTTCTCTTGCAGTTTTAAGTCCGGGGGTTCCGTTAGACCTTGCGGAAGTAAAAAAATTAAAAGCGCATGGAATAAAACTGTGGGGAGAAATAGAACTGGCTTATCAGTTTGCAAAGGGGCGGCTTATTGCGATTACCGGTACAAATGGAAAGACGACGACAACGGCTCTGACCGGAGAAATTTTAAAAAGTTTTTATCAGGACGTAGAAGTGGCCGGCAATATCGGGATTCCATATACGTCGCTGGTAACCCGGATGACACAGGATACCGTAACTGTGGCAGAAATCAGCAGCTTTCAGCTGGAAACAGCAGATACGTTCTGCCCGGAAATTTCTGTCATTTTAAATATTACTCCGGATCATTTAAACAGACATCATACGATGGAATGTTATATATCCATGAAAGAGTCCATAACGAAAAACCAGAAGCCGGGCCAGTACTGCATACTGAATTATGAAGATGAAACACTCAGGGATTTTGGAAAGACGCTTTCTTTAAATGTAATTTATTTTAGCAGTAAAAGAAAGCTGGAAAAAGGCCTGTACTTAGATGAAAACACCATTTATCTGGCAGGGGACGATGGGGTAAAAAAGGTTGCGGACACTGGCGAATTAAATCTGCTGGGCATTCATAATTATGAAAATGTAATGGCAGCCGCAGCCGCAGCATCTGCAGCCGGCGTTCCGCTGGAAAAAATTACCGAAGTATTGAAAACTTTCCAGGCTGTAGAGCATAGAATAGAATATGTGGGAGAATTTGACGGTGTACGCTATTACAATGATTCGAAAGCTACGAATACAGATGCTGCCATTCAGGGCATACGTGCAATGCAGCGTCCGGTATATTTAATTGGCGGCGGATACGATAAACAGGCAGAATACGGCAGCTGGATTGATGCATTTGAAGGGAAGGTTAAAAAACTTGTTTTAATAGGGGAAACAAAGGAAAATATTGCAAAAGCAGCGAAAGAAAAAGGCTTTACGGATACGGTGATGTGCCAGTCTTTTGAAGAGGCTGTAAATTACTGCCGGGACAGTGCGCAGCCGGGAGAGGCGGTTTTACTCTCGCCTGCATGTGCAAGCTGGGATATGTTTAAAAGTTATGAAGAACGGGGGAGAAGGTTTAAAGAAATCGTAAGAGGATTAAAGCTCTGCTGACTGGCTGAGCCTTAAGAACCAAAGATGCCGGAAGACAAATCCGGGACGAATGGAAAAGAATGATCAGGAGTTGCAAGAGTGGGCAGACGGAACAAGGGGAAGCAAAAGAAAACAAAATATTGTGATTACAGTCTGTTGTTTCTGGTGATTTTTCTGCTGGGATTCGGGCTGGTTATGCTTTACAGCGTCAGCGCTTATAATGCAAACATAAAATATAACGATACTATGCATTATTTAAGGCGCCAGGGATTTGCCGCTATACTTGGAATTACAGCAATGATTGTTATTTCCAGGATTGATTACCATATATGGATTCATTTCGGGAATCTTGCTTATTTTCTGGCGCTTGTTCTGTGTATTATCGTTATTTTTGTAGCAGATGAAAGAAACGGCTCTGCCAGATGGCTGCCGTTAGGGCCATTAAGTTTCCAGCCGTCTGAGCTGGCAAAACTTGCCACGATTTTATTTTTGTCAGGAATCGTATGCCGCATACCAAAACAGATTGGAAAATTTATGAATCTTATTAAAGTCATGGCAATGACGATACCGCTTTTTGGGGCAGTGGCGTATACAAACTTAAGTACGGCAATTATTATTATGGGGATCTCCATTGTCATTACTTTTGTGGCAAGTCCGAAATACTGGCAGTTTATTGCTATGGGCGGTGTCGGTATCTGTGGGGGAGGCGTACTGTTTATTATGGCAGCTACTTACCGCATGGACCGTATTGACGCATGGCTTCATCCGGAGGAGTATACGACCGGAACAGCGTTTCAGACACTCCAGGGGCTGTATGCCATCGGTTCGGGAGGACTGTTCGGCAAAGGGCTCGGGCAGAGTATGCAAAAACTCGGTTTTGTACCGGAGGCGCAGAATGATATGATTTTTTCGATTATCTGCGAGGAGCTGGGACTGTTTGGAGCAGTCTGCGTCATCCTGCTGTTTCTGCTGATGATCTGGAGGCTGATGGTGATAGCAAATAATGCAGCGGATTTATACGGTGCGCTGATTGTATCAGGAATTATGGCACATATTGCGATCCAGGTTATTTTAAATATTGCCGTTGTTACAAATACGATTCCAAATACCGGTATTACGCTGCCGTTTATCAGTTACGGAGGCACGTCAACCAGTTTTCTTTTAGCGGAAATGGGGCTTGCACTGGGCGTATCAAGGGGAATCCGGCTGGAAGGTTCAGATCATGATTAAGAAAAAGCGAAGAAAGAGGGCAAGAAGAAAACGGACACTGATATCGGTGCTTGTTTTTACCGGCGTTGCGGCAGTTTTATTACTAATCGGCATCACAGGCTTTAAATTAAAAGAAGTTAAGGTAACCGGCAATGAACTGTATACCAATAAACAGATTCGTGAAAGTGTGCTGAATGATGAATACTCATGGAATACACTGTATGTCGTATTAAAATACAAAATGTTTAAGATGCGGGAAATCCCATTTATAGATGAAATGGAGATCGAAATGCTCTCGCCTCATAAAATTCAGATAAAAGTATATGAAAAAGCGATTATCGGGTACATAGAAGCAAATAACCAGAATGTTTATTTTGACAAAGACGGATTCGTCGTAGAAATATCCAAAAGGCTGATTGAGAATGTTCCAAGGGTCGAAGGCATAGAATGCCGCGAAGTAGTCGTATATGAAAAATTAAATTTAAAAGATCAGGAGTCGTTAAGCCTCTTGCTGACATTCTCAAACCAGCTGGAAAAATATGAACTGGTGCCAAAGACCATTGCTTTTCTGGAAACCGGCCTGTCTGTGGATTTTGGAAAAGTGCAGGCTGTGATCGGAGATTCGCAGTATCTGATTGAAAAGGTCATGCGCTTAGATGCGATTATCCCGCAGCTTGGGGATAAAAAAGGCACGCTTCATCTGGAAAACTGGACGCCGCTTAATACGGATGCTGTTTTTGCTCCGGATTAGCAGCGTCTGGATATGGAAGAGATTTAAATTTTTTGAAAAAACTGGTTGATTTCACGCGCAAAAAATAATATGATAGAATACAGAGTATGTTTTGTGTCTGGATCACACTGGCACAGGATAATGTATAAATTAAGGAGGTATTACCTTTGCTTGAAATTACAACAACGGAAGCAGATTCCAGTGCAAAAATCATTGTTATAGGGGTCGGTGGGGCAGGTAACAATGCAGTAAATAGAATGATTGACGAAAATATCGGCGGCGTAGAGTTCGTCGGTGTAAATACAGATAAACAGGCCCTGATGCTTTGCAAAGCGCCTACACTGATTCAGATTGGCGAGAAACTGACCAAAGGGCTTGGTGCCGGAGCAGATCCGGAAGTTGGCATGAAAGCTGCAGAAGAAAGTGCGGACGAGCTGTCTGCTGCTGTCGAAGGGGCAGATATGATTTTCGTCACCTGCGGCATGGGCGGCGGTACAGGAACAGGTGCTGCGCCGGTAGTAGCGAAAATAGCCAAAGATAAAGGAATATTAACAGTTGGTGTCGTAACAAAACCATTTACGTTTGAGGCGAAAGCCCGTATGGTAAATGCGATATCGGGCATTGAGCGCTTAAAAGAGGGCGTGGATACTCTGATTGTAATTCCAAATGACAAGCTGTTAGAAATTGTGGACCGCAGAACGACGATGCCGGATGCTTTAAAAAAGGCAGACGAAGTGCTTCAGCAGGGTGTACAGGGTATTACGGACCTGATTAATCTGCCTGCTTTAATTAATCTGGACTTTGCAGATGTGCAGACAGTTATGAAGGATAAAGGACTGGCACATATCGGAATCGGGCAGTCGAAAGGCGATGAAAAAGCAATTGAAGCAGTAAAACTGGCTGTTTCATCGCCTCTGCTGGATACGGATATCTGCGGTGCTACACATGTAATTATAAATATTTCGGGTGCAATTTCCCTTTTGGATGCAAATGATGCAGTTGGTTATGTACGTGATTTAGTCGGGGAGAATGCGAATATTATATTCGGGGCTAAATATGACGAATCACGCTCGGACGAGGCTACCATAACGGTGATTGCTACAGGAATTGAGGACGTAGAGGCCCAGCCGGCACCGGCACTGATGCCTGGCATGGGTGCCCTGAAATACGGCAATACCGGAACAGGCATAAACCGTCCTTCCCAGGCAGCATTTTCACCGCGACAGAATACGGCAGCTGCATCTTCGCAAAGCGGTTATAATGTGAACCCGGCAGGAGCTGCACCGCAGCCGGTATACGGAATTAACAAACCGAAAAAACCGGAGAGTTCTGTTCCTGTAAGGGATATTAAAATCCCTGGCTTTCTGCAGAATCCGAAGAAGTAGGCCGGATGCGTGATACGTACGGAATGAGTTATGATACATATTTGCAGTGGAATGTCAGCTGGAAAGGAAATCTGCGCAGATTTGCGCAAACGAAAATAAAATATGCTGGTGATAGGGCAAAGGCTGCCTGGGAAGGGATTGTGAGATAATCCCATAATCCAGGCGGCTTTTTCTGATGCCCGCAGAAAAGGCCGTCAGGATCATGATACAGCTTTCTTTCAAAACATTGAGTCTTGTGCAGCTTAAATTTTACACAGTCAGGTTTGATGAAGGAAAACTTTCATTATGCGGTCTGCATGCTGACACTTTTTCCTGCACAAACCTGAAAGTTTGACATTTTTTTGCGCCTCCATAGAATAAAATAAAAAAGAGCTGCAAATCATGCAGCCTGTCAGAGACGGAGGTGGATGCAATATATGAAGTTTACATAGATGTACTGGCCATGAACAATTTTTTTGCGGATCTGGCGGCATTGCTGGCGGTGAACATTTTTTTGAAAAGGAGGGTACGCGCGCACCGGATCTTAGCAGGAGCCGTACTTGGGACAGCCGGAAGCTGCGCAGCGTTCCTGTTTACCAGGCAGATGGCTGCTTATCTGCTGCTGGTGCATTTTGCAGTCAATCCTGCTGTGCTCCTGTTCTGCTTCCGTGAAAAAACGAGACAGGATTTTTTTGCAGACCTCTGCGGCGGCTATTTTGCATTTCTGATTATAGGCGGGATTACGGAATGGCTGTATGAGGGAGGAAATGGCTGGTTCTCTTATAAGATGGCATTGTCTGCAGCCCTGATACTGCTTTTTGCAGCGCTGCTGTGGGTGAAAAAACAGTTTAAAAACCGAATCCGTTATTTTGAAGCGGAAATCTGTCAGGACGGCAAAAAGATTTGTTTAAAAGCACTTTCGGACAGCGGGAATCTGCTGCATGATCCTTATACAGGAAAAGCGGTCAGCATGATTGACCGCAGGATTTATGAAGCAGCCTATGGAAAGACAGGGGCGGTGCGCCTGATTCCATACGAATCACTCGGATGCCGGCACGGGCTGCTGGAAGCAGTGACAATTGAGGAATTAAGCTATATATATGGAAGCTGTGAAAAGAAAATACAAAAGGCCGTGCTGGGACTGGCAGACCATGCATTGTTTGAAAAGAAACCATATCAGATAATCATAAATCCACAGGAAAATCCAACAGGAGGCAGGTATGAAAAGGACGGGTAGTATGCTGCTAAAGATGATCGGAACCTTTCATTATATGCTGAAGTTCCCGGAAACAGAACAGGAAATCTGGTATATCGGAGGTGCCGATGTGCTGCCATCTCCGCTGGAGCCGGAAAAAGAAATGGAATGTATCCAGAAACTGGCTGGGGAAGGCAGAGAAACAGAAGAAGCCAAAAGCCTTTTAATAGAGCATAATCTGCGGCTGGTTGTTTACATAGCTAAAAAATTTGACAATACAGGAGTGGGTGTGGAGGATCTGATTTCCATTGGAACCATTGGCCTGATTAAAGCAATTAACACATTTAATCCTTCCAAAAATATTAAACTCGCTACCTATGCATCGCGCTGTATCGAGAATGAGATTCTGATGCATCTGCGCAGAACGAGCAAGACCAAACTAGAAGTATCAATAGATGAGCCGTTAAATGTAGACTGGGATGGAAATGAGCTGCTTTTGTCCGACATTCTGGGCACAGATGATGACATCATTTCCAAAGACATGGAATCCGAGGTAGAAAAAAAGCTGCTGCGCAATGCGGTAGACCGTCTGTCCGGGCGGGAGCGCATGATTGTGGAGCTGCGGTTTGGCTACAATACGCCGGAAGGAAATGAGATGACGCAGAAAGAAGTCGCAGATCTTCTGGGAATTTCGCAGTCATATATTTCGAGGCTGGAAAAAAAGATTATGAAAAGGCTCCGGAAAGAAATTGTGAGGTTTGAGTAGGCGTCTTTACACGGCCTGTTTTATTTAGTATAATAATACCATAATTACCCATAAAGAACGGTGTTCATCAGGAGAAATTCTGCCTGATACAGGGGAAAGGAGACGGTATTATGCTATTAGAATTTTTAGGAGCTGCGCACGAGGTTACAGGAAGCTGTCACTTTATACAGTCAGCAGGAAAAAGCATGCTGGTGGACTGCGGTATGGAACAGGGACCGGATTTATATGAAAACCAGGAAATACCGGTCAATTCTGCGGCGATAGATTATGTATTTGTAACACATGCCCACATTGACCATTCCGGACTGCTGCCTCTTTTATACAGTCATGGATTCCGTGGCAAAATCTTTGCTACAAAAGCCACCTGTGAGCTTTGTAACATTATGTTAAAAGACAGTGCCCACATTCAGATGTTTGAAGCAGAGTGGCGCAACCGCAAAGCAAGGCGTGCAGGAAAAAAAGAAGTAACTCCTCTTTATGATATGGATGATGCCATTGGTGTACTGCAGCATTTTATTCCGTGCGAATATGATGCACAGATTGAAATTGACGGAGATGTAAAAGTGCGCTTTGTCGATGCCGGGCATCTGCTTGGCTCTTCCAGTGTTGAATTGTGGATTACCGAAGAAGAGCAGACAAGAAAACTGGTATTTTCCGGTGATCTTGGAACCGGGAACCGGCCGCTTATAAGAAACCCTGAGTACATTAAAGATGCAGACTATGTAGTGATGGAGTCTACATATGGAAACAAGCTGCATGCTGCACCGCCGGATTACGCAGTTACATTAGCAGAAGTGATTAAAGATACGTTTATCCGGGGCGGAAATGTCGTAATACCGGCTTTTTCCGTAGGCCGTACCCAGGAACTGCTGTTTTTCATGCGCAGAATCAAAGCGGAGCATCTGCTGCCGGGATTTGAAGATTTTGAAGTGTACGTAGACAGTCCGCTGTCAGTAGAGGCGACCAATGTTTTTCACAAAAATAATGAAATCTGCTTTAATGAAGAAGCCAGAAAACTGATTGCATCCGGCATCAATCCGATTCGTTTTGATGGATTAAAAACATCTGTCACAAGCGACGAATCCAGGGCCATTAACTTTATAAAATATCCGATTGTCATTATATCTGCATCCGGTATGTGTGAGGCTGGCCGCATCCGGCATCATTTAAAACATAACCTGTGGCGGAATGATTCAACTATTGTATTCGTCGGATACCAGGTGCCGGGCACGCTTGGAAATTTTCTGTTAAACGGCACAAAAAAAGTAAAGCTGTTTGGTGAAACGGTAGAAGTAAAAGCAAAAATATTAAATCTTCCAGGCATCAGCGGACACGCAGACAAAGACCAGCTGACCCGGTGGGCAGGAGCCTTTGAAGAAAGCAGGCCAAAGAAATTTTTCATTGTACACGGTGAAGACACGCTGACAGATGCGTTTGCAGAACATCTTCATCAGACATTCGGCTATGATGCACAGGCACCGTACAGCGGGGACACGTTTGACCTGTTAACCGGACTTCAGATGAAGCAGGGACAGCGGAAACGGATTGAAAGAGAACACCGCATAAAATCTGTAAAA
>CAJTVR010000019.1:43305-57720 GCA_910580075.1 uncultured Eubacterium sp.
GTTAGCGGCAGGCGAGCGTATCTTAGGCGTCATTCATAAATCAGAGGGACGGCCGAATAAGGAATTGGCGAAGTTTGCTGACCAGATTAATGCATTATGTGATAAGTGGAGCAAGTAGTGCAGATGCGGGAATAAATCCTGGAGCGGACGGATTCAGATAGTAATTGAGAAAGACATACATAAAACACTGCCTGGCGGGATGACAGGCGGTGTTTTTTATATACAGTAAAATACCTGAATTCCGGCTGCCCGGGCATTTAGCAGTTTAAACGTTTGGACTGCACTGTGAGCAAAAAACTCTGATATGAATGTAAAAATGGAGGAAAGTGTATATTAGTCTATTGACACAGGAGAATTATTCACAATATAATTGATAGCAGATTCGGATGTGTCTGAACAATCAAAGCAGCTGTATAATTTGCCAGGAAAGCTGCGTAGAATTTTCGAACGCGATCTGGTATCACCAATAAACAGTAGAAAGAGAGTAGAAAAGATGTTTATAGGTTTTTCGGTCAGTAATTATCTGTCATTCAAAACCGCGCAAACAATATCAATGGCAGCATCTAAAGTGGTAAGGCATAAGGAACATATTTTAAATGGCAATGGAAAGAAAATATTAAAAACAGGGCTTATCTATGGTGCGAATGCAAGTGGAAAGAGTAATTTAGTTAAAGCGATTGATTTCTCAAGAGATATTATATTAGACGGCTTAAGCGAAGCTGATTTAAACAAAAAATATTTTAGAATATGTGGTGAGGGTTATAAATAACAGAGTCATTTTTATTGATGAAATTGATAGAAGCCTTCATACAAATCTTACCAGAAAATTTCTTGAACTGTTTTATAAACTGACAGAAGATGATACAAGCCAGATCATCGCAACAACACATGACTCTAACCTGCTGGATCTGGATCTGGTCAGGCAGGATGAAATTTGGTTTGTAAAAAGAGGAGGGGATCATAGTTCAAACTTGTATTCCTTAAACCGCTACAAGGAACGTTACGATAAGAAAATAGACAAAGAATATTTACTGGGACGTTATGATGCTGTACCAGTATTTGATGACGGTCTGCTGGAGGATATAAATGAATAATCGTTACAGGCTGACATCAACAGTATATGACCGGGAAGATGAGGCCCGGAAA
Organism: uncultured Eubacterium sp.; assembly: GCA_910580075.1. GTDB lineage: Bacteria > Bacillota > Clostridia > Lachnospirales > Lachnospiraceae > Eubacterium_J. The sequence continues at coordinate 44,452 of CAJTVR010000019.1, forward strand.
ATTCTTCCGGAAAAAAGGGTATTCTTGTCCGTAGAAGGAAATGTGACAGAAAAAGAATATTTCGATGGTTTATCTAAAAATAGAGTGAAGATAGGTATTAATGCAAAAGTTGATGTAGAAGTTTTGCGCAGGGGAAAGAAAGATACGAATAGTGCACCTTTGCAGGTAATAGAGTTATTAGAAGAATATATCAGGCTTAGGGAGCAAAATGAAGATGATATTTTACAAGAAATATCAGAACAGTTTAAAGAAACATTTTCACTGGATTTTATAAAGCAATATCTGGAAAATCCTGATACATTACCAAGGAAAAAGAGAAATTTGTTTGTTTCTGAATTGAAGAAAATAGGTTATGATATCAATTACCGGAAATATTTAAAGAAATATAATGATGAACTGGATGAGTTCGCTGTATTGATTGACACAGATATGCATACACATTTAGAATCTAATATGTTTGAATGTATTAAACATTGCAGGGATAATGGATATAAATGTTATATTGTGAATCCCTGCTTTGAATTCTGGCTGTTAATGCATTTAGCTGATATAGAAACAGAATTTGGTGATCAGTTAGATAAAATTAAAGAAAATGAGAAAGTTTCACAGCAGCATATTTTTGTAAGCAGGGAAGTGGCAGAAAGAGCACATCATGGAAAAAGCGGAATTAATTTTGTAGGGAAATATCTGCCTTATATCGGTCAGGCAGTCACTCAGGCAAAAAAATTTTCTAGTGATGAATATGAATTAGTGGATAGCATAGGGTGTAATTTATGGAAACTGATCGGAGAATTAAAAATGTATGGGAAATAGACAATGTTTTGGATTATTCACAACAGAAAATATCCGTTTCACATCATTTCCATTATCACAGCAGCAATAAAATTCCGATATTATCTTAAGGAAATACAAAAGGAGTGAAAACATGCAGATTGCAGTATGTGATGATGAAAAAGAAATCAGGGATATGTTTGCCGAAAAGATAAGGAAAATCTGTCCGAAAGCCAGCTTGTCACTGTACCGGTCAGGAGAGGAGCTTTTGCTGTCAGACCAGGAGCCGGATATCCTGCTGCTGGATATCCAGATGCCGGGGAAGAATGGCATGGAAACGGCAAAGGATCTGCGTAGAAAAAACAAAAAAGCGATTATTATCTTTGTGACCGCTCTGGACGATTATGTGTTTCAGGCATTCGATGTAGGGGCGTTCCATTATCTGGTAAAACCTTTTGACGATGAGAAATTTGCACAGGTACTGCAGAATGCCGCAGATCAGGCTGAGGACAGAAAGAGGTTTGAGGATGCGGGCCGAAAAGGGGAAATGCCAAGCCTGGTGATAACCACAGGGGGAAAACATATCACTGTCAGGCTTGAGGATATTGTATATGCCGAGGTATTTGACCGGAAAGTAATTCTGCATACGATGGATGCAGATATAGAATATTATGGAAAAATGAAAGAACTGGAAGAAAAGGCAGGAGATGATTTTTACCGCACTCACAGGTCATTTCTTGTAAATTTTGGTTTTATCAGGAAATATGATGCAGCAGCCGTCTATCTGGAAAAGGGACAGGCACTTATATCAAGGCAGAATTACCAGAGTTTTGTAAAACAGTATCTGAGATATAACCAGAGGAAAGGGAGAAGATAAATGGAACACATGGATGTACTGGCGGCAGTATCTGCGGTTTATGCTATAGCGGCAATGTATGGATCAGGGTATATCCTGTATCGTTTTGCCAGGCCATTCATGGAAAATAAAAAAGGTGCTTCCTTTATCGGGATTGCTTATTTTGCCACAATGCTGATCCTGTATCTTGTACCAGTGGAGATTAACACATTTGCGGCATACAGTCTGGGAACATTGCTGGCGTTTTTTGTCATGTGCAGGATAGACCGCAGAAATTACAAACAGAAGACATTTATAGTATCAGCTTTCTTTTCCCTGCACTGGCTTTCAGAATATATGTCCAGGATTTTAACAGATGCCGTATATGGTATAAAGGCTGTATCGGATGTTTTTTATACACCTGAAAGACATCCGGTGGCAAAAATTCTGATATTTGGCGGAGTGGAATTGCTGGATACATTAATCAGTTTTACAATACTGGGAATCAGTGTAAGGTATATTGTAAAAACTTATGTTTACAAAAGGGAGGACATGAGCATAAAGGAAATGTTCATGCTGATGTTACCCTCCATTACGGGAATGACAGGATACGGAATCCTGATACAGTATCAGACCAGTTCAGGAATGAGCTGGATGGAGCCTATTTGCGGTTTATACAATGGACTGGCATTTCTGCATTTTGGCATTTCCATTATTGCGATCGTGGTAATGGCTGTACTGTTTCAGAACATCAGGGCAAGACAGGAAGAAAAACTGCAGAATGAACTGCTTGCCAGGCAGGCTGAAAATATAGAAAGGCATATCGGCCAGGTAGAGAGCCTGTACCAGAACATACGCAGCATCAGGCATGACATGACAAATCATATCCTGACACTGGAAAGACTTTATGCCGGAAACAATGTGCAGGAGGCAATGGACTATGGCAGGGAACTAAAATCCGCTCTGTCTAGAATCTCAGGGGAGATAAAAAGCGGGAATCCAGTAACAGATGTGATCCTGCAGGAATTTAAAAATGAAGCAGAGAAAAGGAAAATACGCTTCCATTCAGATTTTTATTATCCTGCTGGCACGAACATTAACGCTTTTGATATCAGCGTGATCCTGAACAATGCCTTGCAGAATGCAATGGAGAATGCAGAAAAGAGAGGGGTGCCATATGTATCTGTCCTTTCTTACCATAGGAATCATGCCTATATGATGGAAATAAGCAACAGCTTTACCGGAAATCTGCTATGGAATGAAGATCAGGGGCTGCCTGTTACGTCAAAGGAAAAAACGCAGGGCCATGGATACGGGTTATCCAATATCCGCATGGTTGCGGGGAAATATTCCGGGGATATAGCCATTGACCTGAAGGATGATGAATTCTGCCTTAGTGTTATGCTGATGATGGAATGAAAATGAGATTCTCCCGGACGCCGGGCGGAGACACTTTTTCCTTTTTCTGTTCCGCTTGCGAACAGTAAGAACTTCTAAATTTTCTGCTTTAAGGCTGTGGCAGCGGACGGACCGGTGCCTGATGCCCTGACGTTATGAAATGCTTTATGCAGTGGCACTGGCAGGCACCTTTTGGGGCTTCCAGGTTCCGGCAGCGACAGACAGTGAGCCCCAAATCCTGGGTGATGAGCAGAAAATTAAGAAGTTCTAACAGTTCTCCAGAGTCACAGAAAAAGGAAAAAGTGTCTCTTCCCGGCGTCCGGTTAATATACAAATATTCCCTGGCACATAAGCAGCTATTATGTGTTCACAGCAAAAAAAGTCCGGTTCACCGCATACCCGTTTAGTTTGCAGAATTTAACTCCGAAACAATTATTGAAAACTTGTAAAACACGCAGAATATGAAATGCTGGCAGACAAGATCAAAATTATAGCAGGAGGAAAATGACAATGACAATTAATGGAATTAGCAGAGCAGACACACAAATGGGGCAGCGCGGCATGAACCAGGCGGCAGATTCTTACAGCCGGAATATTCAAAACCAGATCGCCAGTGCACAGAAGCAGCTGCAGGATATTTCTTCCAATGAGGATATGACAATGGAAGAAAAGATGAAAAAGCGCCAGGAAATACAAAAGCAGATCAGTGACCTGAATATGCAGTTAAGGCAGCACCAGATGGAGCAGCGCAAAGAAAAACAGCAGGCAAAAAAGTCTTCTATGAATGATGTGTCTGGAGGTACCGGAAATAAAAAAGCGGGAGGCAGAAGCGGCGGATTTTCGAAGGCAGGCATGACAGCCATAATTTCTGCAGACAACTCGATTAAACAGGCGCAGATACAGGGCAGCGTGGCAGTGCAAATGGAAGGAAGAGCAGGAGTCCTTCAATCTGAAATCAAGCTGGATCAGGCCACAGGCAGCGATACACGCAAAAAGGAAGAAGAACTTGCCGAGACAGAACAGAAAGCACAGGCAGCGGCATCATCACAGCTTTCTACACTGGCGGACGCAGACAAAAAAATGGAAGAGGCAGCACAGGCAGACAGCAGAGACGAAAAGGATGCAAAAAATGATAAGGATGCAAAGAAGGATAAGAATGTAAAGAATGATAAGCAAGCAAAGTATGTAAACAGTAAACATACAGACGGGAATGTGTCCGGTACAGCTGTACAGGGAGGAAGTGTAAATACACAGCCGGATGTTTCTGTTTCCAATAGTGCGGCAGCAGCCGGGACTAAACCGCAGCGGCCGATGGATTATGTGCCGGTGGATATTCGTTTGTAGAATGATTCTTAATGATTCTTTTAAAATGACGGGTGGCAAATCTGAAAAACGGTGAATCTGGAAAACTATTCGGCTGAACAGGCTAATCAGACTGGAAATCCGTCTGGCTGTGCTGTCTTTTTGTTCAGACAGTATCAGCCAGACGGATTCCTGCTGTTTGTGCTTATGTTAGCAACAGATAGTTCTGTGTGCTTTTCAGGGCTGATTCCCGCTGTTTGTGCTTACGTCAGCGAAAGATAGTTCCGCATGCTTTTCAGGGCAGAATTCCGCTGTTTGTGCTTACGTCAGCGAAAGATAGTTCTGCATGCTTTTCAGGGCAGATTTTTCCAGCCTGGATACCTGTGCCTGGGAAATATGAATTTCTTCGGCTACTTCCATTTGAGTTTTCCCTTCAAAAAAACGCAGCTTAATAATATAATTCTCACGGTCATTCAGCCGCTGCATGGCATCCGATAAAGACAGAGATTCAATCCATTTGGATTCTTTGTTTTTTTTGTCTGAGATCTGGTCCATGACATAGAGCGTATCTCCGCCGTCCGTATAGACAGGTTCATACAGGCTGACAGGCGTCTGAATGGCATCCAGCGCAAAAACGATTTCTGCCTTAGTAAGCCCCGCCTCTTTTGCAATTTCGTCTAAGGTCGGTTCCTGGCTGGATGTACGGGTTAAAACTTCTTTCGCATGAATGGCTTTGTATGCATTATCACGGAGCGAGCGGGAGACGCGGATACTATTGTTATCTCTCAGATAGCGGCGCACTTCTCCAATGATCATCGGTACGGCATAAGTTGAAAATTTGACACCCATGGTCGGGTCAAAATTGTCAATGGATTTAATTAAACCGATGCATCCGATCTGAAACAGGTCGTCTACATTTTCATGATGATTAGAAAAACGTTTGATTACGCTTAAAACGAGGCGCAGGTTACCGTTAATGTACTGTTCCCTGGCATCCTGATCCCCTTTTTTTATTCTTTTAAATAATTCTTCTTTTTCTGATTCTTTTAATACAGGCAGCTTTGCAGTATTTACGCCGCAGATTTCAACTTTATAAACAGCCATAGTTAACCTCCGGATTCTTAATAATAAAAGAATGCTCGAAATCGCAGAAAATATTCATAAAATATAAGGTATGTCCGATATATAACATAAATCATGTCAGCAGACAGCATAACATGCAGGGCGTCCTGCCCGGCTGTCTGGCAGTGAACGTGCATAAACGGGCCGCCTGCCGGACGTTTAGAAGACATCATAAGAGTACAGGGAGGTCGGAGTATGGATGATGTATCATTAACCTATACGGGGATTATGAAACAAGGGAATGAAAAGATTGTCAGAGTACGGTTTGCGAGGAACGGGGATCAGGATTTTGCAGAAGGCATTATACCTGGCGGCAAAATCGAAAAATCCCGGGGATTTTCAGATAAGGAACTTGCGTCGCTGAGCTTTTATTTGAAAGCAAATGAAAAAGATTTATATGAGAAAGCAAAAGAAATTACAGGCTTTCGGGGATATTTCCGGTAAATATCCGTGAAATAAACAAAAAATTAAAAAAGTCTTAATAATTTAACTAATTGGAACTTCATAAAAAATCCGTTACAATGTATGTGTGATTAATCATAATGCATGTAACGGATTTTTCATGCAGCTATTTTGGAGGAAAGTATGTACAATATTCTGGTTTGTGATGATGAAAAAGATATCGTGTCCGCAGTGCGCATTTATTTAAGCAGTGAAGGATATACGGTATACGAGGCTTACAATGGTAAAGAAGCATTAGAGGTAATCTGTACACAGGAAATACATCTGGTGCTGATGGACATTATGATGCCTCAGATGGACGGTATCGAAGCAATGGTAAAAATTCGTGAACACAGTAATGTGCCGGTGATTTTACTGACAGCAAAGGGTGAGGACACGGACAAAATTCTGGGGCTTACGGTTGGAGCAGATGATTATGTGACAAAACCCTTTAATCCGGTAGAACTGCAGGCAAGGGTCAAATCCCAGCTAAGACGCTATATGCAGTTAGGAGGGGGAAAGCAGAACACAGACAGCAGGCTGTGCATTGGCGGAATTGAGCTGGATGATAAATCCAAGGAAGTTACGTTAGACGGTGATCCGGTACCGCTGACGCGTACAGAATACGATATTTTAAAGCTGCTTATGGAACATCCCGGCCAGGTATTTTCTCCAAATGAAATTTATACACAGGTGTGGAAGGACATTTCCTTTGGAACAGAAAATACTGTTGCCGTACATATCCGCCATCTGCGTGAAAAAATAGAATACGACCCGGCACAGCCGCGTTTTCTAAAAGTAGTCTGGGGACGAGGTTATAAAATAGAAGGAAACAGTTAAAAAATACGGATGCCCGTCAGAATTTCCGGCTTTTAGGAAGGATGCATAAGCAGGGCAGCCGGATTCGTATGACAGCAGCCTTTTGAATGTTAGAATGACAGATCATGTTAGATCATGCCAGATATAGAAGAGGAGGAACTTAAAATGGAACAGTTAAAATCCAGTATGTCAGCCAAAATTCTGGCTATGATTCTGATAACCGTAAGCCTGGTATTACTGGCTGGAAGCGCCGCAGGGATGCTGGTAATGGATTCTATGGGCGGATATCAGACAAAAAAGAGCGAAATGCTGCAAAAAGGATATGATGCAGTATGCGGGGACTATTCTGTAATGGCAATGTCCGGCTATCAGGATGATTTTGAAAAGGAAGAGCTTTCTGATACAAATTTCTTCTACGGTGTCGTAAAGGCAGATAGCATAGAAGAGGCGGATTTTCAGAATTTAAACAGCTATATCGGAGGGAATTTCGACAGCATCCCGGGCGGAAAAATACCGCAGACAGGAGAGCTGCATTTTGAAGAATATGATGTAAATGAAAATACAGCATTCTACACTGGAAATGGAAGTATCATGGATGCCTATTATGCGGTTGAAGGCGATTCGGCATATTATACAGATGAAGAGCATCCGTTTGACGGATATTTTTATGACCCGGCATCAAACGAATTCTATGCCTGTTCCGGGAAAACACTGTATCCGGTTGGAGGAATCATCAGAGGTCTTGATGAGGATAAAATGACATATGAGGCAGCTGATTTTCTTGTCGAAACTGACACAGGGGAAGAAGCACAGTACCGTTTTATGGAAGATACCTGGGCGGAATTTGATCACGGCGGCCAGGTCAGCCTGAGCGATATTAAAATATTAAAAGAAGGCGAAACTGATACGTACAAAATAGTTACCGGCGAGCTTAATTATATAGGAGAAGATTCTATTCATACAACTGAAAAACATGAGCTGGAAACGGAGCATTATATTGTAGCTTCATTCGTAAGGACACCGCTTACAGGAGAGAAAAATTTTCGAAACGGCGATATGTTTATGCAGGTAAAACTGGCTGTTGATTTTGCTTACAGTATGCGCTATCCGGTTATATTTATTCTTGTACTGTCGCTGGCTGTACTGACTGGTTCTTTTGTCTTTCTCATGTCTGCAGCCGGACACCGGAAAGGGCAGGAGGGCATCAGCGCCGGGCTTTTAGATAAACTTCCGCTGGATTTATATTTTGTCCTGACAGCTTTTGCAGAGTGGCTGCTGGGATGCATCGTTATAATCAGCGGCAGTGCAGTATCTGGCTGGTCAAATGCCAGCATGAGCGGACTTGTATCTTTTACTGTTGTCAGCGCTTGCGCAGGAATTACAGGAGTTCTTTTCATGCTTGCGTTTTTTATGAGTATTTCCGTACATGTCAAGCTTGGAAAATGGTGGCGGCATACTGTGACATACTGGATTTACAGAAAATGCATGCTGCTTCTAAGAGGCGGACTGCATTTATGCCTCCGTGCTACGGCAGGTCTTTTTAGAAGCGCAGCGCTTTTGCTCAGAAGTATAGCGTTTATGTGGAAAGTATGGCTGGTGCTTGGCCTTCTGGCATTTGTGGAATTTGTTGTATTGATGAACAGTCATGCGGACGGGGATATAGCTGCATTTTGGCTGCTGGAAAAAATGATTCTGTATCCGTTTTTGATGGTTCAGCTGATGCAGCTTGACAAACTGCAGAAAGGGGCACAGAAAATTGCAGACGGGGCGCTGGATTATCAGATCGATACGAGGCATATGTTCTGGGAAATTAAAAAGCATGGGGAATATTTAAATGATATCGGAAAAGGCATCAACAGCGCTGTGAATGAACGGATGAAAAGCGAACATTTTAAAACAGAGCTGATTACAAATGTATCCCACGATATCAAAACACCTCTGACATCGATTATTAACTATGTAGACCTTCTGCAGAAAGAAGAAATTGATAATCCTGTCGTACAGGAATATTTAGAAGTGCTTCACAGACAGTCTGCAAGGTTAAAAAAACTTATCGAAGACTTGATGGAAGCGTCTAAAGCATCCACAGGCAGCCTGCATGTGGATATGGAAAAATGCGAAGCCGGCGTTATGCTCATACAGACTGTAGGAGAATTTGAAGAAAAGTTAATGCACAATCAGATTGAACTTCAGATTAAAAAGCCGGAAACAGATCTGTATATCCAGGCCGATAACCGGCATTTATGGCGCGTATTTGACAATCTGATGAATAATATCTGCAAATATGCCCAGCCATCGACAAGGGCTTACGTAAACCTGATGCAGCAGAATGACCAGGCGGTTATTACGTTTCGCAATATTTCAAAATACCAGCTGAATATCAGCAGTGAAGAGTTAATGGAGCGTTTTGTACGCGGGGACAGTTCCAGAAATACAGATGGCAGCGGACTGGGAATATCGATTGCAAAAAGCCTGACCGAACTTATGAATGGAACATTTGAACTGGTTGTAGACGGAGATTTATTTAAAGTCACGCTCACATTTCCGCTGTATGATGAATCACAGCCGCTATACCTTCCTGAGGCAGAACCGTTCATGCTGAACCAGGAGGATACAGTGAAGAAAGAACCGCACCTTCTGGAAGGAATTGCTTCCGGGATTCAGACGGCTGGCATGCATGCAGCCGGATTGGGAAAAAGTGCAGCTGATAAAACAGGGCGCGCGTTCAGACAGGCCGGCAGATTTGCACATCATGTAAAGCAGGCCGCAATACAGGCCAGGGAAGAGGAGGAAGAACTGGAAAAACTGCGTGCAGCAAGAGAGGCTGAAAAAGCTGCTTCGAAGGATGTGCAGCAGCGTGGAAGCATGTAAACAAATAAAGGAGAGGCTGTAACGCTGAGAGAACAGTGTAAGAGCATGTAAACAAATAAAGGAGAGGCTGTAACGCTGAGAAAACAATACAAGATACAGTAAGGTTAAATCTAAACTATATCTTGTATATGTTCTTCTCAATGTTACAGCCTTTTTTCTGGATGGAAGTAACTGAAGTTTCTGATTCATTATGCATAAATAAACCATGTAAAAAGGAAGGCATCTTCTATCTGATACAGCCTTGAAAAATCCTGCCGTGCTATGTTATAATAAAGCCAGATAAAAAGACAAAGCCGGAACGGAACAGGCTTTTATTGATAAATTATTAGAGCAGGGGGTGTTGCAATGGCAGCAGTATATGCGATTGATTTAATTGCGATCAGGGATAAAAAAAGAAAAATGGACAGCAGTATCGTAAAAGGCTGGAATGTCCATTACCAGACACTGGAGGAAGTTGAAGAGCTGGAGCGTCTGAAAAAGCAGAAAGAAAGAGAAGACCAGCAGAAGGCAGCCCGCGATGATGAAGAGGACGAAGATTCTGATGAAGATCACCGGGGAGATCAAAAGTCTTATAACAAAAAGACCGGTTCCTATTCCGGGCTTTATGGTAAAAAGCCGGTAAAGGACGCGGACAAGAAACAGCAGATAGATTCGATTCTTTATGAGAAACCAGACGCCTATGATTCTGCCCTGCTGGCGATCAAAGAGCAGTTTGACAGGGCGGCTGATGAAATAATTGCAGAAAGCAGGTAAACAGAAATGAAAAGATTAATGGATCAGATGGATGAAGAAGCAGTCGGCGCGTTTGCCGCATGCGGGTATGACGGAAAGTACGCGCATGTGACTGCTTCAAACCGGCCGGATTTGTGTGAATTTCAGTGTAATGGGGCACTGGCTGCTGCAAAGGAATATAAAAAGCCGCCGATGGCAATTGCACAGGAAATTGCTTCAAAGCTGGAAAACAGCTCTATTTTTTCATCTGTCGAGGCTGTAAAGCCAGGATTTTTAAATATCAGAGTCAGGGAAAGTTTTCTGGCAGACTATCTGTGCCAGATGATGGACGCAGAGCATTATGGAAATGAATTGGCAGATCAGAAAAAGACAATTATGATTGACTACGGCGGCCCGAATATTGCAAAACCGCTGCATGTAGGACATCTGCGGTCTGCCATTATTGGAGAAAGCATCAAGCGCATGGGACGTTACAGCGGACATGAAGTCATCGGGGACGTACACATGGGCGACTGGGGCCTTCAGATGGGCCTGATTATTACAGAGTTAAAGGAGCGCCAGCCGCAGCTGCCTTATTTTGATGAAACTTATACCGGCGAATATCCAAAAGAAGCGCCTTTTACAATTTCAGAACTCGAAGAAATCTATCCGACGGCAAGCAGCAGGTCAAAGGAGGATGAAGATTATAAAGAACGCGCCATGCAGGCGACTTATGAGCTGCAGCATGGCAGACGCGGCTATACGGCTGTATTAAGCCATATTTTAAATGTATCCGTGACAGACTTAAAGAAAAATTATGAAAACCTGAATGTATCGTTTGACTTATGGAAAGGGGAATCCGACGCACAGCCGTATATTCCTGCCATGATTCAAAAAATGAAAGACGACGGATTTGCCTATGTCTCAGACGGGGCTCTTGTGACAGATGTGAAAGAAGAATCCGATACAAAAGAAATTCCGCCATGCATGCTTTTAAAATCAGACGGAGCGTCTTTATATACTACGACAGACCTTGCTACGATTGTAGAGCGCATGGAGAAATGGAACCCGGATGAAATTATTTACGTAGCAGACAAACGCCAGGAACTGCATTTTATACAGGTATTCCGCTGCGCACGAAATACGGGGCTTATAGACGCTCATACAAAACTGAAGTTTCTCGGTTTTGGTACAATGAACGGAAAAGACGGCAGGCCTTTTAAGACACGGGAAGGCGGAGTAATGCGTCTTTCTTCATTGCTTGAGGATATCAATGAAGAAATGTACCAAAAGATTTCCGAAAACAATACAATGAGCAGGCAGGAAGCGCGGGAAACTGCAAAAATAGTAGCACTTTCGGCTGTAAAATACGGCGATTTATCCAATCAGGCGGCCAAAGACTATATTTTTGATATCGAGCGTTTCACTTCTTTTGAAGGTAATACAGGGCCGTATCTGCTGTATACGATTGTGCGGATTAAGTCTATATTGAAAAAGTATGACCAGGCAGGTAAACATGCGGAAGGAGAAAAGATTCTTCCGGCAGCTTCTGACAGCGAAAAAGCACTGATGCTTGAAGCAGCCCGGTTTAATGGAATGATACAGGCAGCATTTGAAGAATTATCCCCGCATAAGGTCTGTGCATATCTTTACAGTCTGGCTGATGCATTCAATCATTTTTACCATGAAACCAGAATTCTTGCCGAAGAGGACGGGAAACGACAGTCTGGCTATATCAGGCTGCTTGGCCTGTGCAAAGGAATTATGGAAACCTGCATTGATGTACTCGGCTTTTCGGCTCCAGAGCGGATGTAGACAAGGAATGCGCCGCAGCCAGGGAGGCCTGACTTTTCGGCTGCTGGAGCAGATACAGAATCGTGAAATGCAAAACTCCAAAGGAGGCCTGGCTTTTCGGCTATTGGAGCGGATGTAGAATTGCGTAATGCAAAACTCCAAAGGAGGCCTGGCTTTTCGGCTATTGGAGCGGATGCAGAATCGTGTAATGCGAAATAGACAAAGGGAACCTGGCTATTCAGAAATCGGAGCTGATGTATGTAATGTGAAACAGCTTAAGGAAATATCTGTTGAATATTTCCTTAAGCTGTGAAAGAATGCGTGAGATTCAAGTAAAATTCCAGGAAAATGTAGTTTTTATCTATTAATATCCGAGTTCTTCACCGACAAGAATGACTTTAATTCTGCCGGCAATTCCGCTGCGCCTTGTAATTACAGTCTGGCTGCAGATACAGTCGTCTCCCATGCATTCACCGCAGACTCCGGATGCAGCGCATGGAGTATTTTTATTCAGCCGGATGCAGTTTGGCGGCGAGGCAATGTTATGTATGCGCCGCAGTGCATCATCCGTATCAGATACAGCTTTGTTCATTCCGGCAATGATAATAACCTGGTCAGGCCCGTAAATCAGTGCAGCTGCACGGTTTCCATTTCCATCAACATTGACCAGCTGTCCGTCCAGTGTAATAGCATTTGTGCTCATAAAATAGGTGTCTGCACTAAAAGAATCCCTGTAAGCCTGTTTGATTTCTTCCGGCGTTTTCGCCAGGCTGCGGTCGATCAGGCGGATATCTGTCCGTTTTCTTAGAGCATCCAGGATACCTGTCTCTGCCAGCGTCATAGATCCGCCAAACGATACGGTAGAATCAGCGGCGGTAAGCGACATGGCTGTTTTTAAGGCATCTTCTTTTCCCTGGCAGTAATAGCCTTTCATTCTGCGTCTTTCCAGATTTTTGATAATGGTCTTAGCCTGTGTTTCATAAAATATTTGTTTTGGATTCATTTGATACCTCCTGTAATAAATGATGCTGCAGTGAATCTGCACTGTGCAGTATGCCTGAAACGGCGGTATGCGTCCGGCAGATTTATTGTCTTGTTTTTCGCAAGAGTTGTCAAGAACTATTTTGGAAGAGATTGCGGCCAGGCGGAGGAGGAAGTATAGATTACCCGGACGCCGGGAAGAGACACTTTTTCCTTTTTCTGTT
>CAJTVR010000020.1:0-11729 GCA_910580075.1 uncultured Eubacterium sp.
CTGTTCTCCAGAGTCACAGAAAAAGGAAAAAGTGTCTCTTCCCAGCTGGTACTGGATGAAGTTATATGTCTGTACAGTATCCGGATGTCCGCTATGCAGCGTGGAATTTAGTCTATTTTGGAACTTTTGTGGTGACTCGTGAAGATGTGCAGAAATATATGCCGCATCACCCACAGTATACAAAAGCAAATGATCCAAAGACATAGTGCTTAAAGTCTATATATAAGTCGAAAGGGAAGTGAGAGATTACTTCCCTTTTGCGTATCTATTGAGGACTAAATCAGTAAAACATTAAGTTTTATTGATTTAGTCCTTTTTTGTGTTTATGGCTGTTTATTTCAATTTTTATATTGAGATTTTCAAAAAAATAATAAGGAGATAAAAATGTGCAATATGAGTGAAGATTTGTTGTTAAAAAACTGTGTCAGGGATGGCATGATTTTTCTGCTATTTAGTCTATAGCTTTAAAAGTTTAGGCAGGTTTGTGCATTTACTGTACAGACCGCAAAACACGCTGCATAACCAAACGTATGTCATGTTCTTTGCTTATGGTAAATTTCTAGTGGGAAGGATGTAGTAACAGTTCATTGCTTTATCTGCCTGTTATCTATATTTTGTGATTTGAGAAAAATAGTTACTATATATAGTTGAAATTAACCAGAATGAATGTTATACTTTTAGAACGTATATTCGTTTTGGGGAGAAAATAGGAGGTTTTATGAGGAAGAAGACTGTTGATAAAGGCCAGAGGATGTTGATTACACAGCAAGAAATGATATTAATAAAGAGCAGCAATGAGAGAGTGCTTTTATGAGTAAAATTATGAAAAAGGATAATTCAATGAATAACCTGCAGCCAGAGAATGCGTATCGTTTCTTTCTATGTGATTACCGGATTCAGAATCAAAATCAAAAAATGCCAGTGTTTACGATGTATAGAAAGAGGGTTGGAAAAAAATTGACAAAGATGAACCTATAATAATATAAAATGTTTTGCAGAAATGGAGAAGATGATGATTAATGAAAAAATCAGGAATAATGATATTATGGAGATGTACCAAAAATCAGAAAATATTTTATCAGATATACAAAACATCATAGAGACTTCTCAGCAAAAGGCTTATCATACGGTTGATATAATTCTGTCACAAAGAAACTGGCTGATTGGATATCGGATTGCAGCGGAAGAAATTGATGGTTTAGACCGCGCTGAATATGGTGCAAATATTATAAAGAGATTATCAAAAGAGCTGACAGCAAAATATGGAAAAGGTTATGACCGCAGTAATCTTTACCACTATCTGCGGTTTTATAAAGAGTTTCCCCAAATTGTCGACACAGTGCGTCGACAATCCCATATTTGTTTAAGCTGGTCACATTACCGTGCATTATTGCAAGTGGCAGATCCTGCCGCCCGCAGCTGGTACGAAAAAGAAGCATATGAACAGACATGGAGTGTGCGTACTTTACAGCGTAATATTAATACACAGTATTACTATCGCATGCTGCAGTCCCAGCGTAAAGAACTGGTTGAACAGGAAATGATTGCAAAGACATCAGATTTTCAAAATGACAGGCTGGAGTTTATTAAAAATCCTGTTATTGCGGAATTTCTGGGTCTCTCGTTTAACACAGATTTTACTGAAACTGAACTGGAAAGCAGTATTATTTCCAATATTCAAAAATTTTTGATGGAGCTTGGAAAAGGATATGCTTTTGTGGCCCGTCAGCAGCACATAAAGACAGAAAAAGAAGATTATTTCATTGACCTTGTATTTTACAATTATATATAGACGAAATTTTTTGAACATTTGAATAGGATAAACATGGTATTAAAAAGATGTTAGGAAGGTAGATTTTTGATGGATGTTACAGTAAATATTACAGGGATCGTTATGTGCTGTAATGAAAGTGTGTGTGGTCTTGAATTGGGCTGCGGTTATAGTATTGAAAAATGTTATTTAGATGACTTTCAGTTCAAAGAAGAAGTTGAAAATGGAAAGAATCAGCTTGTTATTGAGTATATGGGTTCAAGGTTGTAGGATAAAAACGGAATTTACTTTATGTGTTTGAAAAAAGCTGAATCTTTTGAAATAGATAGCCCTCAAATTACCCAAGGTGCGATAATCACCGACAGTGATTATGGATATGAAGAAACGTTTGCTGAATATTAGTTCAAGGAGAATCAGTATTTACACAAGATTTTTTCACTGCTCCGGCTTTTCAAGAATGGAAATATTGGACTTTTTCAGACATTCTTTGAATACAAAATACCAGTAAGAACAGTACAAGAAAATCTTTTGATAATCGTAAATATTTGCTTCGCCATGAGGAGATTGATTTGTGTAACGAATTCCTCCATAATTATTCAGGAAAATGTTACGATTTGCTAAAACCTATAATTGATGAATTTATGTGGGGATTGGAACAGATAGACGAACCTGCGGGTTTTGAGCAATATATCACAGCATTAGAAATGGCTCTGCTTCCTGTAAATCAGCCAGGAAAAAAGCAAATGCTATCTAATCGTGCAGCAGTTTTATTGGGGAATTCTGATATGGAAATCAAAGATATACATGATAAGATGTCAGGGTTTTACCGTCTCCGATCAGAGTCTTTACACGAGGGAGATGGAAGTAGTATTTCTAAGCAGGAATTGATCAATATGGAAAACGATGTTCGCTTAGTAATTGTTGCTTGTAAATATTCAACAGGCTAAGTTAAATGGCGTATTAGATTGAGTTGATCAATATTTTAGGATAGTTTTAGGAACATGGGTGTGGTACTTGACTGGCCAAATGTTAATTGACGGATAGCGTGCCGTCTGTGTAGCAGTCGCCGCCTGTCTGCTTCTGGATGCGGGCCAGCAGTGCCGAAAAGAATTCCGTTACATGCCTGTATCTGATCAGACAAGCAGATAGCCAGAATGGACATGTGATTCGTTTATAGCTGCCGCAAAAGGATAAAAACAGACAGGTAAAAGGAAAGATTTTGCATTGACACGATTTGGAAATTCTCCTATACTGAATAACAAAGGATTTTATACATAAGTACAGGAATAAGCAAAAGGAGAATGAGCATGAAAAAATATGGATTTGGCGTAGATATCGGAGGGACAACGATTAAAATGAGCCTGTTTGAGATGTCCGGGCATATGATTGACAAATGGGAGATTCCGACAAATACCGAAAACAACGGTGCTTCCATTCTGGATGATGTAGCCACAGTGATTGAAGGACGCCTGGTACAGGACGGCATTTTGAAAGAAGATGTAGAAGGTATCGGCATCGGTGTCCCGGGACCTGTAATACAGAATTCTGTTGTTACGGGATGTGTGAATCTGGGCTGGAACCGTGTGGATGTATCAAAAGAGCTGGGAGAAAAGACAGGCTTAAAGGTAAAAGCCGGAAATGATGCAAATGTAGCTGCGCTTGGCGAAATGTGGCAGGGCGGCGGAAAGGGTTATCAGAATGTGATTATGGTAACACTCGGCACCGGCGTAGGCGGCGGCATTATTATTGACGGAAACATAGTAAACGGTTCAAACGGTGCCGGCGGAGAAATCGGGCATATTTTTGTAGATGAAACAGAAGAAGAAACCTGTGGCTGCGGAAAGCGCGGATGCCTGGAGCAGTATGCTTCTGCAACCGGTGTAGTAAGGCTTGCAAAACGTGCTCTGGCGGCAGATCACAGAGAAAGTACCCTGCGCAGCGTGGATGAAATTTCAGCCAAGGCTGTATTTGACGCAGCAAAAGAAGGCGATGTAATTGCTTTGGAAGTTGTAGAAAAGATGGGCAGTTTTCTTGGAACGGCGCTTGCAAATATTGCCTGTGTGGCAGACCCGGAAGTATTTGTAATCGGCGGCGGTGTATCTAAGGCGGGTACAATTGTTACAGAGTCTATCCGCAAATATTATATTGAGCGTGCATTTCATTCCTGCAGAAATGCCAATTTTGCGCTGGCAGAGCTTGGAAATGATGCGGGAGTATATGGATGTGTATACCTTTTGTTGAGTGATGATTAAAACAGGAGTCCGGCTGGAGGAACTATGAAACTGATCATTCAGATTCCCTGCTATAATGAAGCAGCTACGCTGGAAACAGCACTGGATGCCTTGCCGAAACAGATCGAAGGGATAGATTTGATTGAATATCTGGTTATCAATGACGGGAGCGAGGACAGCACGGCAGAAACGGCCCGCAGATGGGGCGTAGATTATATCGTAAATTTCCGCTCTAACCGCGGGCTGGCACAAGGCTTTATGGCGGGCCTGGATGCATGCCTTCGCAACGGCGCAGACATTATTGTGAATACAGATGCAGACAACCAGTACGAAGGGGCGGATATTGCAAAGCTGGTCCGCCCGATTTTAGAAGGGAAGTCGGATATTGTAATCGGCGCCCGCCCGATTGATGAGATGGAGGATTTTTCTCCGCTGAAAAAAAAGCTGCAGCATCTGGGCAGTTATATCGTCCGTGTAGCGAGCAAAACAGACATCCCGGATGCTCCCAGCGGTTTTCGGGCTTACAGCAGACAGGCAGCTATGCGGCTGAATGTGACCAATGAATATACTTATACATTAGAAACAATTGTTCAGGCCGGAAGGACGCATATGGCAATGGAATCTGTTCCGGTACGTACGAATAAGGAAATACGTCCTTCCAGGCTGATGAAAAGCATGGCCGGGTATATCAAAAAGTCTGTGTTTACAATCGGGCATGTGTTTTTAATGTATAAACCGCTGCAGTTTTTTGTTACGGTCGGTGTTTTCATTTTTCTGTGCGGTGCAGCTGTGGGTATCCGGTTTTTAGTGTTTTATTTTCAGGGTGTCGGAGGCGGGCATGTGCAGTCGCTGATTCTTTCAGCCGTACTGCTGCTGCTCGGATTCCAGACAATTATTATGGGGCTGATGGCGGATATTATCGCTTCCAACCGGAAAATATTAGAAGATGTCCAGTACCATGTGCGGCGTATGGATTATGACGGTGTAAAGACGGCCGGGGAAAAGGAGCAGTTAGAAAATGTCCAGTATTATGTACGGCGTATGGATTATGACAGCGTAAAGACGGCTGGAAAAAAAGAGCAGCAGGATACAGAATAACCGGATCAGGTTTTTAACGGTACATAAACTCCGTAATCAGAATCGGTCTGAAAGAAATAATAACCGGATCAGGTTTTTAACGGTACATAAACCCCGTAATCAGAATCAGTCTGAAAGAAATGAAATATGAAAAAGTATGTAAAATATATGGGTAATGCAGTGTGCGCATTATCCATTCTTTTCGTTGTATGGGCGCTTTGGCAGATGGACTTTGACTTCCGGCAGGTGAAAGACTGGCGAATGTTTGGGGCTGTCTGTATAGCAGGCATTATTTTAAAAACAGCGACAGTATTTTTATCTGCATCTGCATGGTTTCTCTGGCTGGAATTTTTTGCCGGCAGACGGTGCGGGCGCACAGAGGCGCTGCGTGTGTATGCAAAAGCCAATATCGGTAAATATCTGCCCGGAAATGTTATGCATTATGCAGGACGGAATCTCTTTGCAGGGCGGCTGCATTTATCCCAGAAACAGATTGCGGCTGCAACACTTGGTGAAATTGCGGGCCTGGTGCTTTCAGCTTCCGGTATGGGCGCAGTGCTTGCCTATTCAGAAATGGGTAAGGCGTGCGGGGAAGTCATACAAAAGCTGCAGGCATCGTGGGCGGAAGTTATGCAGAAGCTGCAGGGACTGTGGGAAACGGATATGCATCCGCTGTCCGTTGATGCAGAAAATACCGGAAACGGGATGTTTTATACAGAGCAATTATCCGCTACAGCAGTTATTCTGGCAGTGCTCCTGGCAGTTACAGTTCTGGCAGCAGTTTTTTTTGTATGCATTGTGAAAAAAAATAGACATAATAGTAAGAATTTATGTAAACCGCGGGTCAGACAGAGTTTTTTTGGGAAGAATCAGATGAAAGGGTTTATCAAAACAATGCTGTCTGTCTGTTTGATTTATGCATCCGTGCTTATGATCCTGGGGCTGATTTTTGTATTTCTATACTGGTACTGGGAAGGAAGCCTGCAGGGGACACAGGTCAGGATGATTCTGGCAGCCTATATTATCTCATGGGTGCTCGGGTTTGCGGTTCCGGGAGCACCGGGTGGAATCGGAGTACGCGAAATGGCGCTGACGCTTCTGCTTTCGCCAGTGATCGGGCGTGACGTAACCGCGGTGCTGAGTGTTTTACACCGGATGATTACAATTATAGGAGATTTTGCGGCTTATCTGCTGCAAAAAAGGCTGAAAGACGGCATGAAGTAATATCATTTGTAAGCTGAAAACGAGGAGGAGAGACATGGAGTATTTAACAGCAGCAGTGGAGATGGCAGATGCAATACACCATATTTTACATACGACAATAAGAACCGTATATCCAAAGTACTATCCGAAAGAAGTAACAGACTTTTTCTGTCAGCATCATAGCAGGGAGCATGTCTTAGAGGGGATCGCTTCTGGAAATATGAGAGTAGTAATAGATCAGAATAAGATTATCGGCATAGGCTGCTATGACGGTAATCATATTACAGGCGTATACGTGCTGCCGGATTACCAGAAACAGGGCTGCGGCTCAAAGATTATGGATTGTCTGGAAGCGGAAATCTCAAAAAAATATGATACAGTTCTTTTAGAGGCTTCGCTTTCGGCAGTGTTTTTATATGAGCACCGGGGATATCAAACGACGGGGCATGGAATTTATGAACTGGAAAATGATGTTAAGCTGGTTTATGAAATTATGGAAAAGAAGCTGAAAGCCAGCTGAACCGGGCTTTGTAAATATGTGATATCTGCTGCGGTAATGCGGGCAGGTTCTTGAAAAAGAATCAGAAAGCTCAGAAAGCAAGGAAGGAAACAGGAAATGAAAACGATAACGTATCCCCGTAACGAAACTGCCGGACACGAAAAACAGCAGACAGTGAACAAGGTCACGATAGCAGTTACAGCAGCAAGCTACAGCGGCAACAAAGGCGCAGCGGCGATGCTGCAAAGCTCGCTGCTTCAGCTGAAAGAAATTTACGGCAGCCGTCTGGATGTCCGGTTAATGAGTGTATATCCGGGAGAGGACCTTAAGCAGTGTCCGCACGATTTTGTGAAAATCATTCCGGCACAGCCGCAGAAAATACTGTTTGAAGCATTTCCATGTGCGGTTTTATACCGCACATTCTTCTGGTGTCCGCCCGTTCAGGCGCTGCTTTTAAAAAATAAAATCTTAAAAACATATCTGGAAACCGACCTGGTGATTGACGAAGCCGGAATTGCTTTTTCGGACAGCCGCGGATTTATTATGAATACGTATGCGTTTGCATGTGCAGCAGTTCCGATGCTGATGGGGACAGCGGTCATCAAGTATTCCCAGGCACTCGGGCCGTTTCACCATGCATACAACCGCTTTCTGGCAGGCCTGGTACTGCCGCGCATGAAGCTGGTAATTGCAAGAGGAAGGTATAGTTACGGGCATCTGAAAGCAGCCGGTATTTATGAAAATGTGCGCCTGTGTGCAGACGGCGCGTTTTCCATGCCGCAGGATAAGCATGTGGAAGCACGTGTAAAACGTATCTGTGCAAAAGACGGTTTTTCACATACGGTGGCTCTTTCTGTCAGCTCTGTAGTCGAAAAAAAATGTAAAAAGGCTGGGATTGATTACTGTGAAATTATGGCTGGTTTTATTGAATATCTGACAGAGCACGGGTTTCAGGTTTTTATGTTTGCTAATGCTGCACGCATAAATTCCAGGAAACCGCGCAATAACGACCTGATGACTGCAGATGCGGTTGCTAGGGCATACTGGAAAAAGAAGGACAGAGAACGCAGCCAGTTACAGGGAATGGCAAAAGATACGGCAGGCAAGGGATACTGGAGTAAGAAAAACAGAGAACACAGCCAGTTACAGGGATCGGCAAAAGATGCGGCAGGCAGGAGATACCGGAGTAAGAAAGGCAGAGAGCGCAGCCAGTTACAGGGAATGGCAAAAGATACGGCAGGCAGGGGATACTGGAGTAAGAAAGGCAGAGAACGCAGCCGGTTACAGGGATTTGCAAAAGATGCGGCAGGCAGAGGATACTGGAAAAAGAAAGGCAGAGAGCGCAGCCGGATGCAGGTATCTGGTGGAAAAAATTTAGGATGCAGCTGGATAAAAACATGTGGAAAGCGCGCCAGAGAATACAGCCGGATAGAGGCACACAGAAAAGGAGCCGGGAGGTTCCGGCAGACTGTAGTGCATCAGGAAATGCAGCGCAAAAAATACGGCCTGATCTGGGAGCGCCGGGAAATGGATGCAGAAGAAATCCGTGCTTATATCGGACAGTGTGAGATGCTTGTGGCCAGCAGATTTCATGCGATGGTATTTGCACTTTCCGAACAGGTTCCTGTGCTGCTGACCGGATGGAGCCATAAATATCTGGAAGTTATGGAACAGTTTGGGCTGGGAGAATACGCTGCTGATTTTTCAAAACTCAGTTTGGAGGGGCTGATACAGAAGTTTGAAATTTTTCAGAACAATCAGGAGCAGATCCGCTGCAGTATAAAGAAACATCTGCCAGCTGTACAAAAAAGTTCCAGGCAGAATATCCGCTATGCAGTCAGACTGCTGGATGAGATACTAAAAAACCAGAAAACAGGTAAATTAAACCATGTGATCGACCTTAAAAGTCCGGACCAGTATCTGGGAAGGCATATTTCCTGCTGTATGGGATACGCGGCGGATGATGCGGTGCGCGCCAATGCTGCATCCGGGGGAATGGTAACTGCTTTGTTATGCAGTCTTTTGAAAAACCATGATATAGATGGTGCGTGGGTTGTAAAGACAGCGTTTGCAGAAGACGGAAGCCTGACTTACCAGACTTATATTGCCACAACTATACAGCAGATTCAGGAAGCTTCTTCCAGTGTTTATATGAACATTCCGATGCTGTCGCATTTAGACAGGCTGCGCCAGTTTGACGGGAAACTTGCAGTTGTGCTGACTCCGTGCATGATGCGGGCCTTGTGCCATATTTTGGAAAAAGACAGCAGTCTGCGGGAAAAAATTGTAATCAAAATCGGCCTTTTCTGCAGCGGAACTCATGATGCAAAAGCCACTGAATATGCTCTTGACAAATGCCGTCTGCCGCGAAATGATGCAGTCAGGCTGTATTACCGCAGAGGACACTGGCGCGGCATATCCAGCGTAGTGTATGCCGATGGCAGCCGAAAAGCTTTTTCTTATACAAAATCAGTCTGTGCTTATAAAAATGCATACTTTTTTATAGAAAAACGCTGCCTTTCATGTAAGGATCAGTTCGCGGAAACGGCTGATATCAGCTTTGGCGATGTATGGCTGCCACAGATGAAAAAAGAGGCCATAAAATACACTGGCTGTGTGATACGAAGCCCCAAAGCCTGTGAATGGTTAAAACGTGCCAGGGAGCAGGGGGATCTGCATCTGCGCCCTATGACAGAAATACAGATGTTAAAAAGCCAGATGCGGGCGCTGACGTTTAAATACCGGGGAACACGCTTAAACCACAGGCTTGCCGGATGGCTGGCGGAGAAAAACAGGCGGTTTTCCACAGAGCATCCCAAAGTGCTGAAAAGGATTCCGATGCGGGCGGTTTATTATTATATGTGTGTGATACGGCTGCTTTTGAGCTGGTAGATGGAAAGGAGGCTAATGGTATATGCTGTATGTTACAGTGGGTGAAATGGAGCCTTTTGATGGAGATATTGATAACGTTTTTTATGGAAATTATGAAGAATCATGGTTTGAGGATGAATTTGTAAAAAGGATGGTGCGGGAAGTAGACAGCAGTGAGGTGGTGTCGGCCTGGTGTATCAACAGTCCGGTGCTTGGACCGATTACGTTTGAGCGGATCAGTGGCGGTGTCAAGGTACTGATTATGCTGTACTGTATGCCACAGATGAAACAATGGGCTTCTTCCTGCGGGGAAAACTGTATGGGGCTGCTGTTTGAAATCGGTGAAATGAAAGATATTCATGTAAAATTTTCGCATGTCCCGAAGCGGGAAAGTATACCGGAGGATGCGAAAGCAGTTTTTGAAGATACAGGAAAAGCAGTCAGTAACAGGCATGAATTTATGTTAGAGCTGCTGGAAGGTTTGCACATGGCGAGGCAGGAAGGCTGATGTTTGGAGATTTTGAATTTCGGTTAAATAGCAGAAATGCGGATTACAGATTTACAGTTAAGAGAAAAATAACACGTATTACGGGACAGTCTGCAGCAGGAAAATCGGAATTATGCAGGCTGATTACGGCAGGGAGAAATCCGAGAGCAGGAATTACGGTTACCTGTCCGTATCCGGTAAGGGTTTTTGATGATTCCCAGTTTTTTTCAATAGCAGCTGTGATTGAAAAAATGAACAGTAAATATAAAAATCATAACGGCAGGGAATACGGGGATGCTTTAAGAGATGCACTGTCTTTTTATGACAATATACTATTTTTTGCGGATGAGTCGCTAGAGTGTATGAATTCACATGAATTTTCTGTATTTTGTAAGTATACAGATACTTTTTTTGTTCTTATCAGCAGAGCTGCTTTCAAACATCTTCCGTATAGTTTTACTGAGATATATGAAATGAGGGCGAGTGGCAGATTCCACACACTGGAACCGGTTTACCCTGCATCAGATTTTCTGGTATTTGATGATACGAAGCAGATTGTTACGGAGGACAGCAATTCCGCTTTTCAGTTTATGCAGGCCTTTCATGACGATGTAATATCTGCAAAAGGAAAAAGCAGTATACTGAATGTTATCAGCGACAGCCAGTGTATCCTGGCTGATGGTGCAGCATTTGGTCCGGAAATGGATCTGGTAACAGGTTATATTCGTGAGAACAGGCTGAATGTCAGGCTGTTTCTGCCGGAAAGCTTTGAATTTTTGCTGTTAAAAGCTTTGATCAAAGAGGAACGCTGTGATGCTGCAATGAGAAACTTATATGACAAAATAGACGGACTGTTTTTTTCGTGGGAACATTATTTTACGCGGCGGCTTACAGAATGCACGTACGGACTATATAATGTTTACAGTAAATCCCAGATCAATGAATGCTATGTAAAAGCCTGCTGTTTTCGAAACAGAGCGGTGTGCAGCCAGGAGTATGTCAGTGATAAGTATCATAAAGTGTTTGCGGAGTATCTGAAAGAGGCTGAAATAGCAGAACCAATAAAGAAGCCTTAGAGAAAAATCTTTTCATGTTCTTTTAGACAACATTTTATAACAAAATGTTGTCTAAAAGTATTCTATATCAATTCTTCTTGTTTTGCAACCCCAAAGAAAAATTTGTCTATATTTCCAAATTTATGTTCTTATTCTTACATTATTAGATTTCTTTTTGTCTATATTTCATAAAAAATCCAATGTCATTCATCGTTGCAATTTAAGTTCCATAAATTAAGAATAAATAAACAAGGTTGTTTTGAAAATTTCCTGTGAAGCCTTGGAAACTTTGCAAATAGCGGGTTTACACACAGTTCCTTCATGAATTTGTACATAACATTTTGTTATAAAATGTTATGCATGATTAAGAACTTTCGAACGGGTGTTTTGGATATCAAAGAATATCAGCCTTTTTGCTGCAAAAGGATCATGGAGGAGATTATGCGGAAACTGGATTATGGAAAGATGGGACTGAGAATCCGCCAGGTGCGTAAAGCCAGAGGATGGTCCCAGGAGGAGCTGGCAAAAAAGTGCA
>CAJTVR010000020.1:11745-49095 GCA_910580075.1 uncultured Eubacterium sp.
GTATGTCTTTTTTAGGACATATTGAACGCGGGACGAGAATTATGAGCATGGAGACTTTTGTGAATATCTGTTCGGCGCTGGATGCCGGGGCGGATGAACTGCTCTGGGGTATAGCAAATCCTTCAGATGCTTTACTGGATATGTGGAATCTGCCTGAGAAAAAGAAGGTTAGAGATAAGGAAAAGGATAAAGACAAGAATAAGGATAAAAGAAACCGACTTGAAAATCAGGCTGGCAAGGCTGGGTCAAAGGATGACGGAAAGAAAACTGACAGTTATGCGATGTACGTAAAGATTATGAAGTCGGTAGCGGAGATTATGAATGAGGCGTGAAGTCATATGCTTACAATGCGGACAGGTACTGCAGATAGAAATTTTTGGAAAGAACTATAGGGGGCAAAACTGATTTGAATGAAGGGATATATAACTGTATGGAAAAACAGGATTTTTGGAAACGAACGCAGGATACAGAAATCGACTTAGCAGATCTGATGAAAAGAATTTGCAGGCAGTGGAAACAGATTCTTTTATGTGCAGCCGCAGCCGCGCTTATATTAGGCGTGTATGGCTGGATGAAAGACAGTGCAGATCCGGATACACTGCCAGGCACTGCAAAAGAAACTGAACTGACGGAAGAAGAAGAGCAAAAGATTGAATATGCTGTTTCACTAAAAAATGAAATCACGGGTCTGGAAAAGTATCTGGAAGATTCTATACTTATGCATCTTGACCCTTATCATAAAAACAGAGTAATTATGCTTTACTGCATTGATCAGGCAGGAAAGCGGGAGCTGGAGAAAATTACTGAAAGTTATTTGAATTTTGCTGCAAATGGAGGAGCAGCAAATAAACTGAATCAGTCTTTTGGGTGGCAGACTGATAAAACCTATCTGGCAGAATTGATATCGGTATATCAGAAAACAAACAGTTCCCCTAATCAGGCGGTGTTTGATTATCAGAAGGAAGACAGTCTGCTTTTAAAATCACTTTTCTACATAGAGGTAATTGGAAGGGATGCAGAAGAAGCAAAAAAACTTGCCCTGGATATACAGAAAGTGTTAGAAGAGTATTCTGTAAAAGAGCAGCTGGCAGGAAGCCACAGGCTGACACTATTAAATAGTGTTGAAAATGTTACAGCAGACAGCGGGCTTCAGTCTCTGCAGCACGAGAAATGGGCACAGCTTTCTTCGATCAGAGCAAGTTTAAAAGCGATGACAGATACGTTTCGCGAAGCACAGATGGCGGTATATCAGCAGGCAGCCGGTTTGGAACATGAAATGGAGAATGCTAAAGAAGGATCATCTGTCTATAAGTACATTTTTTGGGGAATTTTAGGAGGCGCTTTTGGTTACTGCAGCATTTTTTTATGCTGGTATCTGTTTAGTGATTCAGTAAAAAGTATACAGGAAATGAAAGATCAGTACACGATTCCGGTTTATGGGAAAATATCTCAGGCGGAAAAAAGAGTCAGAAAAAGATCTGGCGGTAAGAACCATACCAGCGAACAGGAAATAATGCTGGTAACCAGCCGCATCAGGCTTGAATGTAAAAAACAAGGCATGATAAGGCTTTATGCAGCATCGGCTTTTTCTCTTAATGAACGGGAAAAAAGGATCCTTGATGATATCGCTGAAAAACTAAGAAGAGAAGGAATCAGTATGACATCAGCTGACAATATCATGTCAGATACTGTTAAATGGGAGGAATTGGTGCAGGCCGGCTGTGTTTTGATGATATGCAGATTAGGAACAACAACACATAGAATGATTGATGATGCAATGCATTTTTGTAATACAAACAGCATTGCTGTAACAGGTACGGTTGTATTTTCCGCTAACAAATAAAACTGGAACTGCTATAAGAGTCTGAAGGCTGTATAGCAGGAAAGGGGTCATAAACAGACTATATAAAATAACGCCTGGAGATTGAAAATAGCTGCAGGATGGCGAAGCCTGTCCTTTTCAGGGTCAGTGCAGCAGTAAAAGCAATAGAAAGAACTGGGGAATTTAGTATATGGAGAAATATAGTGTATTGATGTCGGTTTATGCAGGAGAGAAACCTGAATACCTGGATCAGAGCCTTGCAAGCATGATAAATCAGACTGTGAAAGCAGATGAGATTGTTCTTGTGAAAGACGGCAGTCTGAATAAAGGACTTGACGAGGTAATTAAGAAATATGATGAAAGTTACCCAAAACTTTTAAAAATTGTTACACTGCCCTGCAGCCATGGCCTGGGCAATGCATTAAATCATGGACTGAAAGCAGTTCGAAATGAGATGGTTGCACGGATGGACACAGATGATATCTCACTCCCTGACAGGTGTGAGATGCAGCTGAAAGCTTTTGAAAAAAAGCCTGAATTATCCATTGTAGGGACACAGATCACGGAATTTGAAGGACAGCCCTGCCATATTGTTCCTTCCCGTACGGTTCCAAGTTCTTATAGGAACATATTGAGATTTTCCAGAAGGAGAAGTCCTTTTAATCATCCCACAGTTATGTTTCGCAAAAGTGCAGTAAATGAAGCAGGAGGATATAAAGCTTTTGGGCGAAAAGAAGACCTGGAACTTTTTATACGTATGCTTTATGAAGGCTATAAAGCAATAAATCTTAAGAAGGCATATCTTCTTTACCGGACAAGTCCTGAAAATCTGCAGAGAAAAAAAGAATGGATCAACTGCATGGAGTACATACAGATTATGAACAGCTTTCATAAATTGGGATGGAATGATGCAGGCGATATGCTGTTTGTGACTGCAGGGCAGCTTTTCATGTATTTTGCTCCGGACTGGCTGGCCGGCAGTCTGAATAAACTGCTGCTGCGCAAATAACTGGAAGGTAGAAGAAACATATGAAAAAAGCGGTTATTCTGTTTATACATATGGATGCAGAATATTGTAACAGGTTTATCAAACAGCTGCTAAAGGATGGTACGACAGAAATATTTGTTCATGTGAATGCCAGAGCAGAGCATTTGAAGGAAAAAATGATAAAGCTGGATCGTGTTCATATGATTAAAAATAATGTCAGCATAGACTGGGGCGGTTATGGCCTGTTACTTGCGATTATACAGTCCTGGAAAGAAGTATTAGATTATGGAAATTATAATTATATTATTTTATGTTCCGGACAGGATATTCTATTAAAAACAGGTTTAGATGAATTTCTGAAGAATCATCCGAAGAGAATTTTTATAGATTCCTATGAAGATGACAGAAACAGGAGGGTATTTTTTCTGAACCGGTGGCCTTCTGTTTATATGCGTAATATTGAACATAAATATAATATAATTAGAATGATAAGGCGTCTGAGAATAGAACTTATCAAACATGGATTTAGTTTTTGGAAAAGAAAAGTTCCGTTTTGCACCGATGACATGATTTTTTATAAGAATTATTTCTGGTCAGACATTCCTTCCGAAGCAGTTCAGTGGATTATAAACTACATTGCAGAATATCCTGATTATCTGGAGGTTTTCAAGGGGCCTGATGCCGAAGAAGGATTCATTGTTACTACGCTGATGCGGTCGCCTTATAAAGCATGGATAAAATACCGTAATGGAACATCCAGTTCACTGACATTTATTAAACCGTATCGTAATAATCATCCGCAAATATTAGATACAGAAGATATACAGGCAGCTGAAGATTCGGGAATGTTTTTTGCAAGAAAAATACATACTGTGAAAAGCGCAGAATTTATAGAGTATTTTTATAAAGATAAAAAAGATTGAAGGAGAGTTTATGAAGATGCAAGACAGAAGCAGATCTAGAAGATTTGGCATTTTACACGTATGCTCTGTCAGATACTGTCAGGGAGACGGTATGGTCAATATTATTCCAGAACATGTGAAACAACAGGCAAAGTATGCAGATACAGTGCTGATCAATCTGCAGGACAAAAAATTCGAGACAGGCCTGATTCCCTCCTTTAATTATGAAGATTATAAAAACATAGGTTTCAGCCGGCTTTTGCATGGATTTGTGCCTGATTTAGCTGTGATACATGGGATATACCAGCCTGATTTAATCATATTCTGGCAAAAGCATATTAGAAATAAGATGCCTTATGTGGTAATTCCTCATGGTGCTATGACATTTGGACTGCAGAGAAAAGGCTTTTTGAAAAAGCAGGTATTTAATCTGCTGTTTTCATTCAAAATGAGCAGAAATAGTCTGGGCGTACAGTTTTTATCACAGGATGAGAAAAAACATTCACTACATCTTTTTTATAAAAGATGTTTTGTACAGCCAAACGGATTATGTTTACCTGCAGTGCATAAAGAATTTAGCGGTCACTGTCACAAAGACGAGATTAAAATACTGTATATCGGAAGATATGATCTATATCATAAAGGACTGGATCTTCTGTTAAAGGCATGTTATCAGGAAAGATTATATATGCGGTCTCACAAAATATATCTGGATTTGTACGGAGAGCATAAAAATAGTGATATAAAAATATTATCCAGATTTGTAAAACGGAAAAAGATAGATGATATTGTGAGACTGCATCAAGGAGTATATGAGAAGGCGAAAGAAGAAAAGATACTGGAAAGTGATTATTTCATACATACTTCCAGGCTGGAAGGGATGCCTTTAAGCATTACAGAAGCGTTTGCTTACGGGCTGCCGGTTTTAGTCACAGACGGCACAAATGCAGCATGCATTGTAACAAAATACAGAAATGGTTTTTGCGCAGAAACAAGTGTCAGGGGTATCCGGGAACTTTTGCATTTAGCGGTTAATCATAAAGGCCGGCTGCACGTAATGTCAGATCGTTCGCTGGAATGTTCAAAACAGTATGACTGGGATATTGTTTCAAAAGAAACCGTCTATACATATAGAAAGTTAATTACACGTTTAAAAAAGGGAATCATATGATTTATTTTTTACTTGTTTTTATCGCAGGATGCTTTGTGCTAAAAGGTTCCGGGAGGCTTGCAAGAGACAGCCGTTATACGTTGGATCAGAATAGAAAATCCTGCTATCGTTTCTCTTGTGAAAAGCTGGCAGTATTTCTGGTGCTTTTGCTGATGTGTTTTTTAACTGCATTTCGAGGTGAAACAGTGGGAAATGATACTGCAGTGTATCTGGGATGGTTTCGCAGAATCGCAGATGGATCCATTCATGTATTCGGGGATTCCTATATGGAAAAAGGGTTTTTATCATATCTTTTTATCATTGCGAATTTTCTTGGTACATATCCGCAGATCATGCTGATTGTATCAGCGGCTGTATGTTATGTATTCATAGGACACTATATTTTTGACTATTCAAAAAATTATTATTTGTCCCTCTGCCTTGTACTGTGCTTTTTGTTTTCTGTATTTACAAATGAACTCAGGCAGGGAATGGCCGCGGTTATAGGCGTTTACGGATACTCGCTGTTAAAAGGGAAGAAATATGGGAAAAGTGCGCTTGTGATTTTACTGGCAGCCTCTTTTCATATATCAGCGCTGGTTTTATTTGTTTTATTTCTGCATCGGTACTTTCCAAGAGATTATATCAAAATTTTTATAATGAATACAGTTTTATGCGTGCTGTCTTTCGGGATGCTGTTTAATCATCTTCTGGTACGTCTGTTCCCGCGTTTTCGTATCTATTTTGAATCAGAAAGAGCAGGAAATGGAAGACTTGCATTGTCTGTAGAAATAGCCTTCAGTTATATTCTGCTGTATTTTGCACATAGGGCATATAGAAAGAATAAGAAGGCACACAGTCTGGAACTGGCTGTATTTGAACTGTATGCCATTTTTTTTATTCTGGCTTTAAATATGTCCCTGATCAACCGGGTTACTTATTTCTTTTCGGCTGTATTAATTGCTGAGATGCCCAATATGCTGGCACAGTCTGATATGAAACATAAATTTAAAATCAGCATACTGCTTTTTGGAGCATTATTAGGGTGGTTTCTTGTAGTACTTTTGTTCAGGCAGTCATGGAATCATTTAATTCCATACGAATTTTGGACAAGCAATGTTTTGTATCGGTGAAATAAATGGAAGAGATTAAAATATCAGTTATTATTCCAGTATATAATGTAATGCCATATTTAAAACCATGTGTAAATTCAATTTTAAATCAGAAATACAGAAATTTAGAAATTATTTTAATTGATGACGGATCTACAGATGGAAGCGGGAATGTCTGCGATGAATATGAAAGGAATGACAGCAGAATCACAGTCATTCATAAACGTAATGGCGGACTTTCTGATGCCAGAAATGCAGGGCTGGATCTGGCCTGTGGTGAATATATTTCTTTTATTGACAGCGATGACTGGCTGAGTCTGGATGCTTATGAGGTTTTATATAAGCGGATAAAAAGATATCATGCAGATATTATATGCTTTGGGATGATTGAATTATACGAAAAAAGTGAAAAAGCACTGTACCTGCCGCGGGTATCCGGTTATATGGATACACAGGAAGCGCTGAAAAAGCTGATGACCGGTAATGAATGCGGGCCTTCTGTATGTAATAAAATTTTCAAAAGGTCAGTATTTGAAAAAATCCGCTTTCCAAAAGGAAAAATATCTGAGGATATAGCGGTGACGTACCGGCTGTTTGATCACGCAGGACGCATTGACTTTGCGGCTGAATGCTTTTATTACTACCGTCATAGAAAAAACAGCATTACTACAGCAGCTTACAGCATGGAGCATCTTGTTATAGCAGACTATGCAAAAGAAATGATTCAGTATATGAAACATGTACATCCGGATCTTGTCAGTTATGCAAGAATTTATTATGCCAATATTCTGATCAATGTATGCTCAAGAATGTCAGTATTAAAAAAAGAAGAAAAGAAAACATTCGCTGACGAAATGAAAAAATATAAAAAGGAATTAATAAAATACAGATGCTTTTTAAAAACGCCAGAAGAAAGGATGAAGTATATTTTAGTATTAACAAATCTTTACGGAATCATATTGAAACTGATTACGAAAGTAAAACGGGGAAATTTTTAAAAGAACGGAGGCAGTTATGATGTCATACGAGATATCTATTGTAATACCTGTATATAATGCGGGCAGTTATCTTAGCATTTGTATAGACAGTATTCTTCGGCAGACATACAGAAACTTTGAGCTGATATTGGTAGATGACGGCTCCACAGATGATTCGGGAAACATATGCGACAGGTACGGAATCAAAGATGACAGGGTTACTGTGATACATCAGAATAATAAAGGACAGGTAGGCGCGCAAAAAACAGGATGCACAAAGGCAGCCGGCAGATACATTTTATGTGCAGATGCTGATGATTTTATGGAACATGGACTGCTGGAAAAAATAGTATCCGCTGTACAGGAAAACGGGGCAGATCTTATAACATGGGGCTATCGGAGCGTTGATACAAAAGGATATTTATTAGATGAACATCTGAATAATTGTAAAAGCGGATATTATACCGGCTCAAAATTGAATCTGATCAGGCATAAAATCTTATATGACGGCAGCTGCAGAGGGATGAATATAGGCGCGCTTATATTTAGTCCGTGGACAAAACTAGTGAAAAGGGAACTTTTCTGCGAATGTCTGGAAATGTGTTCTGATAAGATTGTTCAGGGCGAAGACGTTATGATGCTTCTTTTGATGATTCAAAGATGTGGTTCTTTGCAGGTCATTGATGAAACGGGCTACTGTTATCGGGAAAACCAGGAATCTGTTATGCATCATACATCACTAAAGGACGCTAAACGCCAGAGAATTTTAATGAGGGAGCTGCTAAAACATCAGACAGACTGCTCAGGAAATGATTACAGTAATCAGATTTATGTATTTTTGCTGTACCGGGCACTGGACATTATTTTTAAATATTGTGCGGATAAAGGCTATAGAGAATATAAGCATCTGATCAGGCAGATGAACAGATACGGGCTGTTTGGGTATGTAAAAAATACAAAAATAAGGAAAGCATCCATAAAAAATAAAATTGTACTGTGGACGGTGCAGAACCGAAACTGGAGGCTTTTGTATGTCATACATAGAATAAATATGGCAAGAATACAGTACGAAAGAAACTGCAAAAGGAGGCATTATGAAAGTAGTAATACTTGCAGGAGGCTATGGCACAAGAATTTCAGAAGAATCATATCTAAAGCCTAAACCAATGATCGAAATAGGCGGAAAACCGATACTCTGGCATATTATGAAATCTTACTCTTATTATGGCTACTGCGATTTTATTATATGCGCAGGATATAAGCAGCATGTCATTAAAGAATGGTTTGCAGACTATTTTCTGCATCAATCAGATATTACATTTAACTTTAAAAATGGCAGCGATGAAATGATCATACATAACCAGCATTGTGAACCATGGGAAGTAACAGTTGTTGATACCGGACTTGACACCATGACAGGCGGAAGAATACGGCGGATACAAAAATACGTAGAGAATGAAACATTTATGCTGACATACGGAGACGGAATATGCGATGCAGATCTTCAAAAATTAGAAAGGTTTCACAAGGAAAAGGGGAAAAAAGCAACCATTACGTCGGTAACGATAAAGCAGAATAAAGGAGTTCTGGAAATATCTGATGATGATCTTGTGAAGTCTTTTCGGGAAAAAAGTGAAGATGACAAGGCAAGAATAAACGGAGGATTTATGGTTCTTGAACCGGATATTTTTCATTATATTCAGGAAGACGGAACCGTATTTGAAAAAGAACCGATGGAAAAGCTGGCAGAAGAAGGGGAACTGGCTGCATTTCGATACGATGGATTCTGGCAGTGCATGGATACCAAAAGGGAGATGGAACGGCTGGAGACGCTTATACAGAAAAAATCAGCACCCTGGATTAAATGGCAGGAATAGGGAGAAGGAAATATGGAAAAATGGAGCAGTGAAAAGGAAGCGCGGGAAAAAATCAAAGCGCTGGTTGCAGACTATTATGATGATTTTAAAAAACCGAAAGGGACATTTCTGCCCGGTGAAAGAATTGCCTATGCTTCCAGGGTATTTGATGAAAAGGAAATGCTGAGCCTTACGGATGCAATGCTTGATTTCTGGCTGACTTCAGGACGGTTCAGTGAGGAATTTGAAAAGAGTTTCGCTGACTGGATCGGGGTAAAATATGTACATCTGGTTAACAGCGGGTCGAGTGCGAATCTGACAGCGTTTTCAGTCCTGACAGCACCGGAGCTTGGGGAGCGGCAGATTAAGCGCGGGGATGAAGTAATTACAGCAGCATGCGGATTTCCAACAACGGTAGCACCTGTGATTCAGTATGGTGCAGTCCCCGTTTTTATTGATGTGGATATTCCTCAGTATAACATAGATGTTTCAAAACTGGAAAAAGCCTATAGTTCAAAGACAAAAGCTGTGATGATTGCCCATACCCTGGGGAATCCTTTCAACATGAAAGCTGTGAAAGAATTTTGTGACAGTCATAATCTGTGGTTAATAGAGGATAACTGTGATGCCCTTGGTGCACAGTATACCATAAACGGAAAGACCAGGTATACCGGGACATGGGGAGATATAGGTACCAGTTCTTTTTATCCGCCGCATCATATGACAATGGGAGAAGGCGGATGTGTATATACACAGAATCCTCTGCTTCACAGACTGATTCTTTCTTATCGTGACTGGGGACGTGACTGCGTATGCCCTTCCGGATACGACGGAGTGTGCGGGCGGCGTTTTGAAAGACAGGCTGGAGAACTGCCATATGGATATGATCATAAATATATCTATAGTCATTTTGGATATAACCTGAAAGCTACTGACTTGCAGGCAGCTGTCGGCGTAGAGCAGCTGAAAAAACTTCCGTTATTTATTGAAAAACGCAGGCACAACTGGTTCAGGCTGTATCAGAGCTTAAAATCTGTGGAAGATAAAATCATACTTCCGCAGCCGGCAGAAAATAGCAGGCCGTCATGGTTTGGTTTTTTGATTACAGTGAGAGAAGGAAGCGGTCTTGACAGAAACCGTATTACAAATTTTTTAGAGACGCACAATATACAGACCAGACTTCTTTTCAGCGGAAATCTGATCAGGCATCCGGCTTTTGACCAGATTCGGGGAACCGGTGCATACAGGTCAGAAGGAGGGCTTCAGGTCACAGATTATATTATGAATCATACGTTCTGGGTTGGCGTATATCCGGGAATGACAGATGAAATGACAGATTATATGGCACAGATGATTGTGGAGGCGGTAAAACAGTGAAAAAAGCAGTTGTATCCGGAGCGAATGGCTTTCTTGGATCCGCGCTATGCCATGAATTGTCTGAGCAGGGAGTTTTGGTCATAGCAATTGTAAAAGATGCAGATGAGCTGTGTGAGGAAATGAAAAGAATAAAAAATCTGCATATTATTTTGTCTGACATGTCGGATTTTAAGAAGCTGGATGAGGTAATTAAAGATCGTGATGTGGATATATTCTATCACCTGGCATGGTCTGGAAGTTCAGGGGAATTACGGGGAGATTTTAAAACACAGTTTGATAATGTGAAATTTTCCTGTGAGTCACTGGAAGCATGCCAGAGACTGGGATGCAGACGGTTTGTATTTGCCTCAAGTATTATGGAATATGAAATTATGGCTCAGATGCAGACGGATGCAGTGCCAGGAAAAAACACACTTTATTCCAGCGCAAAACTATCAGCAGACTTTTTTATACGTACGCTTGCAGGAAACCTGGGAATAGACTATGTACGGGCAGTCATTTCAAATGTTTACGGGCCAGGTGAAAAAAGTCCGAGGCTTGTAAATGCCAGTCTTAGAAAAATGCTGAACAGGGAACACTGTTCGTTTACAAACGGAAAGCAGATGTACGATTTTATCTATGTATCAGATGCAGCAAAGGCATTTTTTGCGATAGGAAATAAAGGGGCATCGGGCAGAACCTATTATATTGGCAGCCTGAATCCGCGTCCTTTAAAAGATTTTTTGAATCAGATGAGAAATCTTGCTGCTCCAAAAATGAAACTAGGGATCGGAGAAGTGCCGTTTCATGGTATTTCACTGACTTATGATGAGTTTGATATTTACGCAGTAAAAAATGATACCGGTTTTTGCCCTTTGGTGTCATTTGAAGAAGGTATTAAAAAGACGATATCGTGGATCAAGGAGAATGAAAATGGATGAGAGAGGGTTTTAGATTCATTCCGGCAGATTTGCATGGAGCATATTTAATTGAAAATATTTTTACAGAGGATAACAGGGGATGTTTCCAGAAAAATTTCGAAAAAAATATTTTTCTGGAAGGCGGAATTCATTTCAGGCTGAGTGAATCGTTTTGTACTGTTTCCAGGAAGAATGTAATCCGCGGCCTGCATTTTCAGCTGAATAATCCTCAGGCAAAACTGATTACTGTACTGCAGGGACGGGTATGGGATGTTATTGTGGATTTGAGGATGAGGAGTGAAACATACAGATCATGGACAGGGTTTGAACTAAGCTGGAAAAATCACAGAAGTCTGTATGTACCGAAAGGGTTTGCGCATGGTTTTGTGTCTCTTGATACTGACAGCATGGTGATGTATCAGTGTGATGGAGCATATGACAGACAGTCAGATACAGGAATTCTTTTTAATGATGCCGGTCTTGGCATTGACTGGCCGGTTGATGAAACTGTGGCTGTTCATTCCCAGCGGGATTTGGGACTGATGACTTTAAAAGAATATGAGAGAAATCCTATGAAAATATAAGTGACTGATATAGAAGCAGGTTTTTGGGAAATATAGGGAGATTTGAAGGAAAAATGAAGACAGGTTTTTTTATTTTTGAAAAATGTGGAAGCGGGAAGGAAATGTAAAATGCTGGAACTGCCGAATGTTACACTGCTGACAGTTGCGAATAGAAGATATGCTTATGGGGCAGTCAGGGCACTGAAGTATAGCAGCCGCAGCATAAAATTTGGAGAAGTGCTGTATATATCAGATGAAAAACCCCATAAACTGCCGCATAATATTTGCTTTAAGCAAATGGGAAAGTTTGAAGACATTGATGATTTTAATTATTTTATGGTCTATGATTTATATAAATATGTCAGTACAGAGTTTGCTTTGATTGTGCATTATGATGGTTTTGTAGTTCACCCGGAATGCTGGAGAAATGATTTTTTAGACTATGACTATATAGGCTCTCCATGGCCGCTGCCTGATGAGGGTGATAAAATAAGTTTTCGGGATATTTATGGTAATATATGCCGTGTTGGAAACAGTGTGTCGATCAGAAGCAGGAGGCTTATGTCACTGCCGGACAAACTGCATATGCCATGGAAAAAATATGGAGGATGGTATAACGAAGACGGATTTATATGTGTTAATAATAAACATATATTTGAAGAACACGGAATGAAAATAGCACCGCTGGAATTAGCCGTTTATTTCGGGCATGAAACTATGATTCCTGAAATTAACGGCATTACCCCGTTTGCATTTCATAAATGGGCAGGTACGAATGCAAAATACCCAAACAGAGTCTATTATATCTGGAAGAAGAAGGCGGAACGAATGAAAGGAATAAAGAAGTAAAATATGATATATGATACTTTTATGTTTTTTGATGAACTGGATATGCTGGAGATCAGGATGCATATTCTGGATCTGGCTGTTGATTACTTTGTCATTAATGAAGCTGATACAACACTTGTTGGAACGCCTAAAAACATGATTTTCAAAGAGAATGAGGAACGCTTTCAGAGATTTAAAAAAAAGATTATTTATCATCCGATACATAATGCCGGGCTGGAATTTGAAGACCAGTGGCACAGGGAAATATACCAGAAAAATTCCTGTATCGATGCGCTGAAAGGGTGCAGCGGCCATGATATCGTTATTTTTAGCGATTTAGATGAAATTCCAAATCCAGAAAAGATATTAGAATATGTACCAAATTTTGATCCGGAAATTATATATCATTTTGCCCAGGACATGTATTATTTTTTTATCAATTATAAAAATACAGACGGTTCTCTCCTTGCCGCATGCGGGGAATTTCCGGGTGTGAAAGATAAAAAATGGCTGGGCAGCAAGATGTGCAGTTACAGCATGTTACAGAAAACCGGATGTGATCAGATCAGGCATAAAGAGGCAATACAGAAAAATTCTGTCAGAATCAGCGACGGGGGCTGGCATTTTACCTATATGGGAGGAGCTAAAAGCAAAGTTCAGGACAGGGTACGGGCAAAGCTGGCTGCTTTTTCTCACACAGAATATAACAAGTGGATATATTACAATAAAGTGAGTATCTGGCTCTCCATTCATGCAGGACGTGATTTGCTGGGCAGAGGAGCGAAATTTAAAAAAGTGCCTTTAGATGAAAGTTATCCAGGATGGCTGACGGATCACTATAAGGATTATCCGCATCTGGTACTTACGTAAGTCAGGATTAAGAGGACAAAGATATGAAGAAAGTCACAGAGCCGCTTGTAGCTGTCTGTATACCGGTTTATGAAAAATTAGAACTTTTTAAGCGTTTGGAAACATCTGTACTCAGACAGAGCTATAAAAATTATATTGTAGTGATAACAGATAATTCTGAGTCAGACAATATAGAACGTTATCTGGCAAAAAGTCCGTTAAGCAGAACAAAAAATTTTGTATATATTCATAATCAAAGCCAGCTTGGGGCATCTGGCAATGCAAATAAATGCATGATAGAAGGTCTGAAAAGGGGTGCTGAGTATATCAAACTTATACATCAGGATGATTTCTTTTCTTTTCATGATTCTTTAGAAAAAATGGTATATACCATTGAAAAAGAGCAGACAGCAGCAGTATTTACTGCTGATTATGAAGTTTTCAGCGATTTAAAAAAGGTACGGATTGTGAAAGAAAAATATATTGAAAAGATAAGAAACGATTTATCTTTTGTATTTCGTGCTAATTTGCTGGGAGCGCCAAGTGTTATGCTGTTTAAAGCAAAGGATATAAAATTTGATCCGGACTTGCGCTGGCTGTTGGATGTAGATTTTTATCTTCGTTTGCTGGAGGGGCAGCAGTTTTCTTATATTTTTGAGCCTCTTATTAGTATCGGGCATGACGGTGACCAGCTGACAGATTACTGTATGGTGCATCCTGATTTAATACTGAGAGAAACACTGACTGTATACAGGCGGTTTGTCTGGATGCATAAATGTTCTAATCGTCTGCAGTTATTAAATACGGGACTGTTTTGCTTAAGAAAAATGATAGAGAATGGAATAAAGGAAAAATTCTATAGAAAGACTGACAAGGTAAAATGAAAAAAACTGCTAATTTTTTTGTCATTGATAATTTTAACACTGTTCCTGTTGAATTGCTCCAGTATTGTAAAGATTATATAATATATGATGCATCAACAGAACAGGGAATATCTGAGGAATTGGAGAAAGCGGGATTAAGGTATAAAAAAATTCCAAGGACAGGCCATAATATCAGTACCTATTTTATGTTTTTTTATAATAATTATGATAATCTTCCAGAGGTTATGTGTCTAACAAAAGGACATATGATAGGAAGGCATTGTTCAAAGGAATTTTTTGACAGAGTATATGATAACCATTATTTTACATATCTATATGAAGACAAAAATGTGCAGAAAACAATGCATCACGCAGGTTCATATCTTGTAACGGAGAATCAGTATTTAGAAATAAATAATTCGTGGTATGTTGGAAGTAAAAATCATCCGCATAAATATTTTGTTAATTTTAATGATTTGCTGGAGTTCATTTATGCTGCTCCGCTTATTCCAGGATACTGTCTGTTTTCACCAGGAGCCTGTTACATTGTACGCAGGGAACAGGTTTTAAAACATTCCAAAGAATTTTATAAAAATTTAAATAAAATTATGACTTACGGGCTTAATCCTAATTTTCCGGTAGAAGCGCATATGGTTGAAAGAATGCTTCCTATTATATTTGAAGCAAACTATAAGGAAAATGAATGGATGAATCATAGCAAAAAATTTGATGATAAGCTGAAAGAGGCAGTACATCTGTCAGAAAGATATGATCAGGTTCAGCAGAT
This sequence comes from uncultured Eubacterium sp., assembly GCA_910580075.1. Taxonomy (GTDB): domain Bacteria; phylum Bacillota; class Clostridia; order Lachnospirales; family Lachnospiraceae; genus Eubacterium_J. The sequence continues at coordinate 26,719 of CAJTVR010000020.1, forward strand.
GGGAAGAATGAAAAGAAAACTTTACAGGCTGTTTCATAAGTTAAAATAGTTAGGAAGCAAAAGTAATATGTGGAAAAAGGTAAGATATATATTAAGTAAAAAGGAAAAAAGGCAGATACCGCTGCTTATAGCAGAAATAATATTGGGCGCAATCCTTGAAACGATAGGAATATCTGCGATTTTGCCGGTTATAAATATTTTAGTGCAGCCTGATTTAATAAATAGTGAATATATCTATGCAAAATTATACGGATTATCTGGAATGGATGATATCAATCAGTTTGTAATCATGATGATGTGGATGCTTGTATCTTTTTATATTCTTAAAAATGTTTATCTTTTTATTATGTATTATCACCAGTTTTATTTTACGAATAAAGGACAGATGATCTTAACTTCGCGTCTGATTAGCGGTTATTTTTCCCAGCCTTATTCATATTTTACAAAAAGAAATATTGCTGACATACAAAGAAATATAGTAAATGATGTGGGACGCTGTTATCAGACTATATTGTCCATTATTACAATCATGACACAAGGCTGCATGGCAGCTGCTATTATTTTGTTTCTTTTAATAACGGATTTAACAACAACCATAATTGTTGTCGGTATGATATTTATAGTAATGTTTTCCTTTATGAGGCTGACACACCGCCTGCTTTATCAGTATGGCATGGATACACGTACATATGGCGCGAAAGTAATACAGTGGGTGAATCAGAGTATTGGAGGAATTAAAGAGGTAAAACTTTTTAACAGGCAGATGTTTTTTAAAAAGAAAATAAATGATTCTTATAAGATATCAATTACTGCTGAAACAAAGACGAATGTAATATCAGCACTTCCGGCTCTGATTATGGAAACCGTCTGCATTATTTCTATTATTGCAGCCTGTATCATAAAAATTAATACCGGGGGCAGTCTGACAAACTTTGTTTCTACACTTGCTGCTGTTGCGCTTGCAGCAATGAGACTGATTCCTGTAGTTGGAGGAATGTCAGCAAAAGTAAATACAGTAACGTTTAATAAAGCTGCGATTGATGGAATTTACCAGGAACTTGTTTCTATTGAAAAAAACAGAAGTACAATAAATAAAGATGTGCGAAAGGAAGAATTTTCTGACAAAATGGATTTTACTGACAGAATAGATATCAATTGTCTGGTATTTGCTTACGAAGATGCATCTGCAAATGTATTAGAAAACGTGACATTTTCAATAAAACGGGGAGAGTCTGTAGCACTGGTAGGACCGTCCGGGGCAGGAAAAAGTACACTTGCAGATATGATACTTGGGATTTTAGAACCAGATTCCGGCACAATACTGGCAGATGGGGTTCCTATTTATGAGAACATAAATGGCTGGTACAAACAAATTGGATATATCCCGCAAAGTATTTATCTTATGGATGATACAGTCAGGAATAATGTTGCATTTGGAATAACGGAGGAAAATATTGATGACAAAAAGGTATGGGAAGCTTTGAGAAAAGCGCAGCTGGAGACATTTGTCAGAAACCTGCCTGAAGGGCTTGATTCGAAACTTGGGGACCGGGGAGTACGCTGTTCTGGCGGGCAGCGTCAGAGAATAGGGATTGCCAGGGCATTATATGATGATCCAGAGTTTTTAATATTAGATGAAGCTACATCTGCTTTGGATCATGATACAGAAAAAGATGTAATGGAATCAATCGATGGTTTAAAAGGAAAAAAAACATTACTTATTATTGCACACAGATTAAGTACAACGAAAAACTGCGATGCTGTGTATCGGGTTGAAAATAAACATATCAGAAAGGAAAGATAGAGTAATGTTATGATAGGTACTGAATTTTTGAAAGGACAGGGACTTGGCAACCAGCTTTTTTGTTATGTTTCTGCCAGGTGTTTTGCGATAGATCATGGATGCAGGTTTGGGACAGCGGGACAGCATGAATTTGCAAACAATATTCATTCTAATAGAGGCTTATATTTTATGGATCTTTATTTAGGAGAACAGATTGACTGTACTGAGGATTACAGAATTTATCACGAGGCCGAGCACAGAATAAAGTATCCATTTAGCAGACATGATATGACATATGGATGCAGTATAGGAGGTGCAGATCCGCTGCTTCTTGACAGGATACCTGATAATACGCTTGTATATGGAAACCTTCAGGACGAAAAATATTTTTTGAAACATAGGAATGAAATTTGTAACTGGTTAAAATTAAAACCAGAATATAATGATTTTCGTTTTTCTGATGATAATTTGTGTATTCTTAATATGCGTGGAGGAGAATATGTAGGAAATGGGGAACTGTTTTTGCGAAGAAATTATTGGGAAAGTGCAATGAAACATATGAGACAGGCAAACAAAACAATGCAATTTATAATTATTACAGAAGATGTAGAAACTGCAAATACAGTGCTCCCAAAGATAAAGGCATATCATTTTGGCATGGGGGAAGATTATGCTATATTACATAATGCTTGTAATGTGATTTTATCAAACTCATCTTTTGCTTTTTTTCCTATTTTTACAAGCAGTAAAATAAAAAGAGTGATTGCACCAAAGTACTGGGCAAGACATAATGTGTCAGATGGATTCTGGGCATCTGAACAGAATATATATTCTGGCTGGCAGTATATGGATAGAAAAGGATATTTATTTTCATCTGATGAATGCAGACGTGAGTTGGAAATATATAAAAAAAAGAAATCAGGCATTCTAAATAGCAGTGGAAATTTTGTAAATCGATTGTATTATTCAATTTCTGGAGAAATACTAAGAAATCAATTTAAGGCAAAAAAAATGCTTTGCAAAGTCAGACAGAAGACAGCAGACAGGAGAGTCTGATATGATTATCAAATTAATGGGCGGTTTAGGAAATCAGATGTTTCAATATGCATTGTATAAAAAGCTCCGTTCATTAGGAAGACATGCTGTGCTTGACGACCGCGGCCTGATAAGGCATGGTAACCAGCATAATGGTCTGGAATTAGAACATGCGTTTCGCATAACCTATGAAAGAATGAGCCGTCTGGAAACAGCCCGGTATTATGTCTGGTTTGTCAGATATCTTATACATAGAAAACTGGGACTGCGGTTTAGCAGCAGATATTTTTGTGAAGACCACTTCCAGATGTCAGTGAACGATATTATGAACAGCAGCTGTAAATATTTCAGCGGTTACTGGCAGAATGAAACCTATTTTAGAGATATCAGAGACGAATTGCTGAGAGATTTTTGTTTTGATTTGTCCAGGGCTGATGAAAAGACAATACAGACAGCCATGCAGATCAGACAGTGTGAATCAGTCAGCATTCATGTCAGGAGAGGAGATTTTCTCTCAGAAGATAACCGGATGGGAATATGCACAATGGAATATTATAAAAGCGCTGTCAGCTATATGATGCATTTGTATCCGGATGCAGGTTTTTATATTTTTTCGGATGACCCGGCATGGATCGAAGAAAATTTTTTTTGGATGCCGTATAAATTGGTTTATTGGAATAAGGGGAAAAGCAGTTATCTGGATATTTATCTTATGTCAATATGCAGACATAATATTATTGCAAACAGTACATTCAGCTGGTGGGGAGCATGGCTGAATCAAAATAAGAGAAAAACAGTAATCGGGCCGGAAAAATGGATCACTGACTGTGAAATCAGCCTTACACTGGATTCATGGATCAAAATCAGAGAAGACGGGCATATTTGTTCTTCTGGTCCGGTATAAGCCTCTTTCATAAAATACAAAAAGAAAGGCAGGATAAGCTGCTGCAGCTTATGGCAAAAATGAAGAAAGCTTTAATTACAGGAATTACAGGCCAGGACGGTTCGTTTCTGGCCGAATTATTATTAGAAAAAGGATATGAAGTACATGGAATAATAAGACGGTCATCCGTAGATTACAGAGAACGGATAGCCCATTTAGAAGGAATAGAACATTTTCATCTTCACTATGGGGATTTAGGCGATTCAATGAGCATGGTAAGTGTGATTGGAATGGTCCGCCCGGATGAACTTTATAACCTTGCTGCACAAAGCCATGTACAGGTAAGTTTTGATGTGCCGGAATTTACAGCAGATATAGATGCGACAGGTGTGCTGAGGGTTTTGGAAGCTGTGCGTATATGCGGTCTGAAGGATACCTGCCGCATTTACCAGGCTTCAACATCGGAGCTTTTTGGTAAAGTAGAAGAGGTTCCGCAGTCAGAGACTACGCCGTTTCATCCGTACAGCCCGTATGCGGTGGCAAAGCAGTACGGTTTCTGGATTACGAAAGAATACCGGGAAGCATATGGTATGTTTGCATGTTCCGGGATTCTTTTTAATCATGAGTCGGAAAGGCGCGGTGAAACGTTTGTTACAAGAAAGATAACACTCGCAGCTGCACGTATTGCCCAGGGAAAGCAGGAAAAACTGTATCTGGGAAATCTCTCCTCAAAAAGAGACTGGGGATATGCGAAGGATTACGCAGAGTGTATGTGGCTGATGCTGCAAAACGATCAGCCGCAGGATTTTGTAATTGCTACAGGAGTCCAGCATTCCGTAAGGGAGTTTTGTACACTGGCGTTTCATTATGCGGGCATTGAGCTGGAATTTAAAGGTGAGGGACTGGATGAAAAGGGCTATGATCAAGAAACAGGCCGGGTTCTGATAGAGGTTTCAGAGGAGTTTTACAGACCTACGGATGTGGTGAATCTTTGGGGGAATCCTGAAAAAGCAAAAAAGGTGCTGGGATGGAATCCACAGAAAACGTCTTTTGAACAGCTGGCTGAACTGATGGTAAAGCATGATATGAAAAAGACAGCTGCCAGACGGGCTGAGGAATATGTCAGAATGAATCTGGCTGAATATCTGGAAAAAGGCGTAGTGAAGTAAAAGAATTTATATGAGGGAGGTTTTTATAAGACCGAAAGGAGACGAAGTGCTGTTATGATGGAAAAAAGTGCAAAAATCTATGTTTCCGGGCATAAAGGAATGGCTGGTTCAGCAATTGTCAGGGAATTAAAGCGGCAGGGATATTCTGATATTATTACAAGAACACATGGGGAACTGGATTTGACCAGGCAGGAAGCGGTAGAGAATTTTTTTATGGAAGAAAAACCGGAATATGTTTTTCACACCGCTGGTAAGGTAGGCGGCATTGCTGCAAATGAAAATGCACCTGCTGATTTTATGTACGAAAATATGATGATGGCGATGAATCTTATTCATGCAGCCTGGAAAAATGATGTAAAAAAACTGTTGTTTTTGGGATCTTCCTGTATTTATCCCCGCCTTGCTCCGCAGCCTATTCCAGAAAGCAGTCTTTTAACATCGCAGCTGGAACGGACAAATGAAGCTTATGCACTGGCAAAAATCAGCGGTCTTAAGTATTGTGAATATCTAAAGCGCCAGTATCATATGAATTTTATATCGGTCATGCCTGCAAATCTCTATGGGCTGAATGATAATTATCATCCGGTTCACAGTCATGTGATTCCGGCATTCATCAGAAGATTTCATGAAGCAGTACAAAAAAAAGAAGAAACGGTTACATGCTGGGGCGACGGCAGTGCGCTGAGAGAATTTCTCTATGCCGGCGATCTGGCAAATCTCTGTGTATTTCTTATGAATCATTACAGCGGCAGTGAAACTGTGAATGGAGGAACCGGTAAGGAAATTACAATCAGAGAACTGGCCGGACTGATAGCGAAAATAACTGGATTTCAGGGTAAAATACTCTGGGATGTAAACAAAGCAAATGGAACGCCCAGAAAGCGCCTGGATGTATCGAAAGCGGAAAAACTTGGCTGGGTGTATAAAACAGAATTAGAAGACGGACTCCGGCTTGCTTACCAGGATTATTTAAATCATCCGGTAAGAGCAGAGCGGTAATCCGTATACGAAAGGGCTGACGCACGAAGTATGATTCTTCATGCGTCAGCCCCTTTTGTACCCGGGGATATCTTTTGCCTGGCTCTTATATGAAATTTATAATTTAAAATGACTGGTCTCCTTCTGCAGACTATCACTTAACTGAGCAAGGACAGCCGTCTCACTTCTGCAGTCTTCAATCGTATCTGACAGTGTCTGCATATTTGCGCTTGTCGTCTGGGCAGAAGAAGCGTTTTGTACGGATATCGATGCGAGCTGGTCTACGACATGGTTGATCATATCTTTCTGTTCCGTCAGGCGGGCTGTCTGCTGATAGATGTTATTGGACACAGCATTTACGGAATCTGCTTCTGCTTTCAGGTCATGAAATGCAGATATGGTCTGATTAAGCATCTTTTTCTGTGCTTCGGCATTCAGGCGGACTTCTTCCATTTTCTTAACACTGATGCCGGAATTTTCTAATAGTTCCTGGATTACTGTTTCAATTTCATGAGCACTGCCGGCGGAGCTTTCTGCCAGCTGGCGGATTTCTTCGGCGACCACGGCAAAGCCGCGTCCGGCATCTCCTGCACGGGCAGCTTCGATGGAGGCATTTAAAGACAGCAGGTTGGTCTGTTCAGCGATATTTTGTATCATCTGTATCGCATCCTGAATTTTTTCGGCAGAAACGTTTGTGGCAGCTGTCTGGTCAGATACGGTTATAATGTTTCCGGTTGTTTTTTCGTTCATGGCAGTCAGGCTTCCTAAAATCTCGTTTGCCTGATCGGATAATTCCGTCATTTTTGTTACGGCGAGTTTTAAATTGTCACTGTTTTCCGAGTTCTGTTCAATGGCATCGGCCATATTGGAAATCTGTTCACGGGCAGCAGCTGTTTCCTGTGCCTGGGAACTGCTTCCGGAGGCTATGCCTTCTACCGAAGTATTGATTGTCCCTACATTGCTTACAATATCGGAAAATCTGCTGGAAAATTCACTATTGCTGGAATTTAACTGACGGGTCTGTTCGCTGATTGCAGAAACAATTTTCTTTAAATCCGTATGCAGCGACGATACGGCGTCTGCTATTACATCTGCTTCATCTTTATGTCCTGGTTTTTCCGGCGGTATTTCTCCGCTTAAATCTCCGCCGGCAAGTACCTCGATGCGGCGGGAAGCATTCCGGATGCGTTTTGTAATGGAATTTGACAGGAGAATGGCAATCGCCGAACAGATCAGGTAGGCAGCCGCTCCTACACCAAGCAGAATCAGTATGATAATTCTTTTGAATTCCTGTATATGTGCCCTTGGTTTTCCTGCAAACAGCATGCCGCCGTCTATTGGCATGTAATAGCCATAATATGCGATGCCGCTTATTGTGATGTCAGATGTAAAATAGGTTTCTTTCCGGTTTAAAACGGTATCGGCAACTGTTTTGTCAGCTTTTGTGCCGACTGCTCCTTCAATCGAGCTTTCAGTTCTTGTGTCTCCTTCAAATACGGTTATGTCAATTTCTTCTCCCTGGTCTCTTAAATAGGAAGCGTTTCCGGTATAACCGCTGACAGCTACCCGCAGTGTTTCTTCAATCCGAAGGTCTACTTCGCCAAAAGCTGTCCATAAGCTGGACAGAATGAGGATAACACTCAAAGCTAGAAGAGAGAGCATTTCCAGAGAAATCAGCTTGAATTTAATGTTCATTTTTTATCCTTTCTTTTCAATTCCTTTGTGCAGTCTATACAATGAGTATCTGATATCTGTCTTCTATTTTATGTTAAATTACATGCAGGGTCAAGGTATATTTTACACTTCCTTTTTTGTATTCAGAGTATAGCTGAACCGGATGCCGGGAAGAGATACTTTTTCCGGCTGGTACTGGATGAATTTATATATATCCGGTATCAAGTTACATGCTGTGAGGCCAGTTCTATCACAGAACGTTATCCTGTCACATCATGTTCTTTTTTAGCTTTGGATATACCGTATTTGGCTAGCCGTTCAGAATTTCTGCACTATCTAATATAGAAATCTTTCATTTACAGCTTGACAAATAATATTATATAATATATAGTATTAAACAACAACCAATATCAAACACAAAACAATATAATCATACAAGGAGTGATGGCATGGTATTTAATACAGGTGCAGCGCTTTTAGACGCAATCGTGCTTGCGGTCGTATCCAAAGATGAGGAAGGTACTTATGGATACAAGATTACCCAGGATGTGCGCAGGACGATAGAAGTATCAGAATCGACACTATATCCAGTGCTGCGCCGCCTGCAAAAGGACGACTGCTTAAAAGTGTACGACAGGGAGTGCGGCGGCAGGAACCGCAGATATTATAAGCTGACACCGGCAGGAGAGGCACAGCTTCGACTGTACAGTGATGAGTGGAAGAGCTATTCGCGAAAAATCAGCGCATTGTTTTCGGGAGAGGAGTTTGTATGAACAAAGATAATTTTTTAATGCGGCTTGAACAGCTGCTGTATGAGATTCCCAGAGAGGAGCGGGAGGAGGCGATGGACTATTACCGGAGTTATTTTGATGATGCAGGTCCGGAGAACGAAGCCGCTGTTATAGAGGAACTAGAGTCGCCGCAGATGATCGCAGACAGTATTATAGAAGCGTTAAACAGCACAGGCAATATGACAGGAGCGCTGAAAAATCCGCCTCAGGTAAGGGATGGCCAGTCAAAAACCGGGGAACACAGACAGTCAGAAAAAGGAGGTCAGCAGTCAGCGTTTGAAGGCGCATCCGCCCAGACATCCGGCGGGTATCAGGATACATCCGGTGCGGATTACCAGAAAACATCCGGCAGGGCCTTTTATAAACGGTATGACCAGTATGACACAGACCGTGGCAGACATGGATTATCCGGCATGGATAAAAGGACGAAACTGATCCTGGTGATTATAGCGGCAGTATTTCTTCTGCCAGTCTGGGGAGGTCTTTTATCCGGTGTCGTGGGTATTATCGGTGCTATGATCGGAGTGATTGCTGCTCTTGGAATTTTTTCAGCAGGCGGAATCATCGGCGGCGTGATCTGCACAGCTGCAGCGATCGTCAGCCTGTGTACGATGGCTATAGCCAGAGGGCTTCTGCTGCTGGGAACAGGCATGCTTTTAATTGCAGCAGGCGGGCTTAGCATTGTATTGCTTCTGCTGTTATGCGGAAGGCTTCTGCCATGGGCAGTCCGTCAGGTGATGCGGGTATTCCACTGGATGGTGCAGTGGGGAAGGAGTGCAGCATGAACAGATTGATAAAAGTAATTCTTTGTATAACGGCAGGATGTATCGGCGTCGGCTGTGCATCACTCATTTTAGGATTTGCCCTTGGAGGAATGGAAGAAGGCAGAGCACTGGTAAATGAGATGGCATCAGAACGCATCGGGTATGCAGCACGCAGTTTTGCAGACCGTGTAAAAAACCGTATAGACGGCAGTGCAGACTGGGACAGCAGCTGTGAGATGGATGATATTAAATTTGCAGAGGTATATGAAGGAGAAGCTGAGGAAGCGTGGGAAGGCAGCTATGAGCTGGAGCAGGAGCAGGAGATTGCGGAAGATGATGAATGGACGGATTATGGCATGCAGCAGGCTTTATTGATAGAAGCATCAGCTGTACAGGATATCCGGGTAAATCTCCGCCATGCTTATCTGGCCATAGAAGAATCAGACGACAGCTGCATTCAGGTAGCGGTGTCACAGCCGGACAGTGATGTACGTGCACAGGTAAATGATGGAAAGCTTATGATCAGTGACGATAGAAAAGGAAGGAAAGCCCGCAAGGATATTTACGTGTACCTGTATATACCGGAAGATGTGACATTTGACAGTGTTTCTATTGAAAATGAAGCCGGGGTTGTGGAAATGGACTGTGAAATGGAGACAGGAAATTTCAGTGCACAGTCAGGTGCAGGACAGATGATTCTGAGTGATATCACCGCGGATGTGTTTTCTGCCACAGCAGGTGCCGGGGAAATTAACATCGAAGACGGCATATTTAAAACTGTCCAGTTAGAATGCGGTGTCGGCAGTGTTTACGTGGATGCAGATATACAGGGCAGCGCACAGATCGACTGTGGCATGGGCGTAGTCAGCCTGGATCTTGACAACGATCCGGACAGTGTGAACTATCTGCTTAAGTGCGGCGCAGGAGTCATCAGTATTGATGACGATTCTTATAGTGGATTTTCCAGTGAAAAGCGGATTGATAACGGCGCTTCTGAATTATTTACTTTAAGCTGCGGCATGGGGCAGATTATAATTGAATGAAACAAAACTTACAGAATCTGTATGATATGCAGAATTATGGATGGGTGAAATCTGCTGTTATGCATACATTATATTTAGCGTATAATGTGCAATACTAATTATAGTAAGCACAGATTATATACAGGAACCAGACAAAGGAGGATCAGACAATGGATATGAAACGGTTAGTAAAATCAAATCAGAACAGAATTTTTTGCGGAGTGTGCGGCGGCCTTGCAGAGTACTTTCATATAGACGCTACAGTGATACGGCTTGTATGGGCGCTGTTCTGCTTTGCAGGAGCAAGCGGAGTGCTTGCTTATGTCATAGCTGCTGTGATTATACCGCAGGGAATCTGAGACAGATAATGATATTATGATAAGAACCGGTAACAGGTAAAAATCATGTTTTTGCCGGGTGCTGGAAAAAAGACTGGACTGTAGGGATGCAGTTCAGTTTTTTACTATTGTTTTGGGAAAGAGGATTTTGTGAAAAAAGACTTGAAAGAATTCTGGAATACGATTACAATATATAACACGACACAAGTAAAAGCCTGCTGCGCAGGAACGCATCCGGCTGAAACAGAAATGAATGTCCGGATGTATCTGAGGTACAGGGCAGCTGACGGAAAGGACAAAGGAGAACTATGCTGGACGAAAAAAATATCCGGGAAATGACACGCAGGGAGTACTGCAGCTATGTACAGCGCAACTACTGCAATGACCCGCAATGGGTTCGCACAAGGCTGATTTCAAAATGGGATCAGGAACATGAAAAGAAAAAGAGTGAGGGAACGGTTTCGTGAACAGGAAAGCAAATGTAATACGGGAAACGAATGAAACACGGATTTCGCTAAGCCTGGATTTAGACGGGACAGGAAAGAGCAGCCTGGATACCGGGATTTGTTTTTTTGACCATATGCTGGATGGATTTGCCAGGCACGGGCTGTTTGACCTGGAAGTCACCTGTCATGGCGATATTCAGGTAGACAGCCACCACAGTATTGAAGATACCGGAATTGTATTAGGCACTGCGATTAAACAGGCTGTTGGAGACAAAAACGGAATACGCAGATATGGATCTTTTATGCTGCCAATGGATGAAGCGCTGGCCATATGTGCGATTGATCTGTCAGGAAGGCCTTATCTGGTATACGATGCCCGTTTTACGCATGACCGGTGCGGGGAAATGGATACGCAGATGGCAAAGGAGTTTTTTTATGCGGTCAGCTATGCGGCCGGTATGAATCTGCATCTGAAAGTGCCGTACGGGGAAAATGACCACCATATTATGGAAGCGATGTTTAAAGCATTTGCAAAAGCGCTGGATATGGCTACGGGATTTGACGGGCGCATTACAGATGTTCTTTCTACGAAAGGAGTCTTATAAGCAGAACAAATGAAAAATACGAGGATGGACCGGAAACAGGTTCATCTTTTTTTACAAAAACATGAGGCCGGGACGTAGAATAAACTGCAAAAACACGAGGCTGGGGCGTGGAAAAAACTGGCACTGAACAGATTGATCTTAGGTTTACAAAAACACGGGGTTGGGGTTTAGAAAAAAACTGGCACTATATATTGTGGTTTAATTGGAAGAATTGTCTGAAAATGTATAGATATAGTATTAGGCATTGACATTGCAGTCAGGTTTGGCTACAATAACATGCATAGGCATTGATTGTTATGCCCGTAGCTAGTCTGATTAGGAAATAAGGAGCAGGTGGAAATGAAGATTATTAAACGAAGTGGTTCAGAGATGACATTTGACATCGATAAAATCAGCCAGGCAGTCAGCAGAGCCAATCTGAGTGTGCAGGAAAGTGTGAGGCTGAATGAGCTGCAGGTCGCATTGATTTCGGACAATGTGAAAAAAGCCTGTGAACAGATGGGACGTGCACTGAATGTGGAGGAGATTCAGGATTTAGTCGAGAATGAAATTATGAATCAGCGTGCCTTTGATGTTGCCAGAAATTATATTACTTACCGGTACAAACGGGCATTAGTGCGCAAATCGAATTCTACGGACGAACAGATTCTCAGCCTGATTGAGTGCAATAATGAGGAAGTAAAGCAGGAAAATTCAAACAAAAATCCGACAGTAAACAGTGTGCAGAGAGATTATATGGCCGGGGAAGTCAGCAAGGATATAACAAGGCGTTTTCTTCTGCCGGAAGATATTGTGCAGGCGCATGAAGAGGGAATTATCCATTTTCATGATGCAGACTATTTTGCACAGCATATGCATAACTGCTGTCTGGTTAATTTAGAAGATATGCTGCAAAACGGCACAGTAATCAGTGAAACAATGATCGAGCCGCCGAAAAGTTTTGCGACAGCCTGTAATGTAGCGACGCAGAGCATTGCCCAGATTGCCAGCGCCCAGTACGGGGGACAGAGCATTTCCCTGTCTCATTTAGCACCGTTTGTCCAGGTCAGCCGTGAAAAATACCGCAGACGGGTGCGGGAGGAGTTTGCAGCAGAAGAGCTGGAATTAGACGAAATTAAAATCAATGAAATCGCAGAAAAAAGAGTACGGGATGAAATCAGGCAGGGTGTTCAGATGATCCAGTATCAGGTCATATCGCTGATGACAACAAACGGGCAGGCACCGTTTGTCACAGTATTTATGTACTTAAATGAAGTGGAAGAGGGACAGACCCGGGACGACCTTGCCATCTGCATCGAAGAAATGCTGATTCAGCGGATGAAAGGGGTTATGAATGAGCAGGGCATTTACATTACACCTGCATTTCCAAAGCTGATTTATGTGCTTGAAGAAGATAATATTCATAAAGACAGCAAATATTATTACCTGACGAAAATGGCTGCCCGGTGTACGGCAAAGCGCATGGTGCCGGACTACATTTCGGAAAAGATGATGAAAAAATTAAAGCAGGGCAACTGCTATACCTGTATGGGCTGCCGTTCTTTTCTGACGGTATATAAAAATGACAAAGATAAATTTCAGTTTTATGGAAGATTTAACCAGGGTGTCGTCACGCTGAATTTAGTAGACATCGCATGTTCTTCAGACGGGGATCAGGACCAGTTTTGGAAAATTTTTGACGAACGGCTTGCAATGTGCAAACGCGCCCTTATGTGCCGGCATAACCGGCTGAAAGGCACGCCTTCGGATGTGGCGCCGATTTTATGGCAGCATGGCGCACTGGCCAGACTGAAAAAGGGGGAAACCATTGATTCCTTATTATATGGCGGATATTCCACGATATCTTTAGGGTATGCAGGACTTTACGAATGTACAAAATTTATGACCGGAAAATCACATACGGACGCACAGGCAAGGCCGTTTGCGCTTTCTGTCATGCAGCATATGAATGATGCGTGTGCGCAATGGAAAGCAGAAGAAAATATTGATTTTTCCGTGTACGGAACACCGTTAGAATCCACGACATATAAATTTGCCAAATGCCTTCAGAAGCGTTTCGGCAAAATACCGGGTGTGACCGATAAAAATTATATTACAAACAGTTATCATGTACATGTGACAGAGCAGATTGATGCATTTACAAAGCTGAAATTTGAAGCGCAGTTCCAGATGCTCTCCCCTGGCGGAGCTATCAGCTATGTAGAAGTGCCGGATATGAAATCGAATCTGGAAGCAGTGCTTTCTGTCATGAAATATATTTATGATAACATTATGTATGCAGAACTGAATACGAAAAGCGATTACTGTCAGGAGTGCGGATTTGATGGTGAAATCAGCATTATTAATGACGGACATGGAAAACTCATCTGGGAATGTCCGAGCTGCGGCAATCGCAAACAGGATAAAATGAATGTGGCAAGACGGACCTGCGGCTATATTGGCACCCAGTTCTGGAACCAGGGAAGGACGCAGGAAATCAGGGAACGCGTGCTGCATTTATAAAAATATAAAATCTCAAAAAATGAAAATGTAAAGAGTGTATTTTATCAGAAAGTCAGAAAGCCCCTTTTGAAGGAAAGAAATCCGTTCAAAGGGGCTTTTTTCTGACGTTAATTTCTGATCTGAACTGATTAGCCAAAAAGCAGTATCTATCGTGATTTTTTAAGCCATGATATTTAGACTTATGATTCTTTTAATTGTTCATAATCGACCGCTTCTTTGCCGTCATGAGACAGTTCTGTCAGGGTATGGCGGACTACGGTTCCCTTTTTCAGGTAACACCATGAAAAACCTTCGACTGCTTCACATGTATAAATACCGATAAACCCAGGCTCAGCATCCGGTTCTTCTAAAAGCTGAGATCCGCGCAGCTGATACTGTACGCCGTTTTCCGCATAAAATGCATAGGCGGCATGTTCATAATTTACGGTATTTTCATCTGTTGTGCGGAAAGTTTCTTCTTTAATCTGATATTCAGCTGCCAGATTCCGGGCAAGGATCTGTGTGCCCTGTGTAGAAGTAAAGACATACAGGGCAGCGGATATAAGAATTCCAATTAAAACAATAGAAAAAATAATCAGCCCGTTTTCTTTTCCGGCAAGAAATTTGCGAAAAAATAAAAAGATAACAAGTAAAAAAGTTATAAATGCAATCAGGGTGATCCATAAATAAATACTCATAAAGCAAGAACTCCTTTGTGAATAGTCTTAAGGCTCTTGGGCCCTGAATGTATCAGCAGATGACGGGATACATTCTGTGTGCTATTATAATATATTTTTTGGAAGTTGAAAAGGGAAAATTTACGAAAATTTGAAAAATGGGAGAGAATTAGCAGGCATTTTTCAGCATGCTCTGGGACTGAACAAAAGGCAGCTCTGCCAGACGCCAAAAATCGATAAAACAGCCTCTTTTTTGCAATTTCCTGTTGACAAAAAGTTATCATATATGATAACTTTTTGAGTGCGGGATAAAACGCGATGAAAAAATGAAACAAAAGAATGAAAATCCACCAGAGGAAAAACATGAGTGAGGAGAAGCTGGAGCCAAGGCTGGAAGTGATCAGCCAGATTAAAAAAGTGCGCAAAGAGCAGCACATAACCCAGGAGGCTCTTGCAGAGCGCGCCGGAACAAAGAAATCCAATATATCAAGACTGGAAAGCGGAAAATATAATCCAAGCCTGGATCTTTTGATACGTGTGGCGGGATGTCTGGGCAAACGGATACATATTTGGATGGAATAGGGAGAAAACTATAGGAGAACAGGAGAAGGATATGAAATTTTCAGTATTAGACAAACAGACACTGCAGTGTGTTATGACAGAAGCAGAAGCAGCAGATTATGGGATGGACCGGAAAGCAATTTATGAAAATGACAAAAGAACAGAGGATTTTTTCCGCAAAATAATGCAAAGAGCGCAAAAGGAAACCGGATTTATGAAAAAAAAGGGGAGTATTGCAGTACATGCAGCTTTTGTGTCAGATGAAAAGCTGGAAATCACTTTTTACGCAGATATGAAAAAACCTTTGTCTGAAAATGCAGAGGAAAATGGACTGGCGGTATCTGCAGTTTTTAAAACAAAACATCTTGACAATATGATCCGCTTTTGCAAAAAAGCTCCAAAAGGGCTGGACGCAGGCCTGTATAAGTATCATGGCATGTATTTTCTGCTGGCTGATTTAGACGGATTTGAAGTGCGTGATACAGCGGCATTATTTATCCTGGCGGATGAATTTATGGATGAAATCACTTCTGCACAGAGCATAACTGTTTATCTGAAAGAACACGGACAGTGTATCATCAGGGAGCATGCCGCGGATCTTCTGGGCAGTATCTGACAAAGGAGTGTGCGGGCTGATTCGTATTTATAAGATCTGATGCAGGCAGAGCTCCTGCTGCCTGTAATGAGAACAGCTCCGCCAGCAGAAGGGACTGGCTTGTGAAAGTACAAAAATGGCGGGAGCTGCATTCTCCCGCCATTTATTAGATATCCCGGCTTTTTTCCAGTTCTTCTTCAATCCGGAGCAGCTGGTTGTATTTTGCGACACGCTCGCTGCGGCAGGGAGCTCCGGTTTTGATATATCCGGTGTGCATGCCGACGGAGAGGTCTGCGATAAAAGTATCTTCCGTTTCGCCGGAGCGGTGAGACATAATCGTGCGGTATCCGTGTTCTTTTGCAGTGCGGATCGCCAGTATGGTTTCTGTCAGGCTGCCAATCTGGTTTGGCTTGATTAAAATCGCATTGGCACATTCATTGTTAATACCGCGCAGCAGACGGGTCACGTTAGTGACAAATAAATCGTCACCGACGAGCATGATTCTCTTTCCAAGCCGTTTGGTAATTTTCTTCCAGCCATCCCAGTCTTCTTCATCTAACGGGTCTTCAATCGAGACAATCGGGTATTTGTCCACAAGTTTTTCATAATAGTCTATCATTTCATCTGTAGAACGCATAATCATCTGACCGTTTGTATCCGGTGTCAGGCAGCTGCAGTCTGTTTCGCAGATACATCCGTCTTTTACTTCCTCAGTCACGACAGTAGTGCCCTCACAGTTGCATTCTGTTTCCTGTGTATTGTTCTGTTCAATGATCTTTGCATTTTTGCGGAACAATGACTTTGTTTCTCCAGGAAAATAATACATGGCGGCATCTTCCTGAAACAGCTCGCTGGCTGCAGCATCCATTGCAAAAGAAATATCCCTGCCAGGCTCAAATCCTGCATTACGGACTGCTTTCATCAGATAATCGAGTACTTCAAACGTATCTTTTAAGTCCGGTGCAAAACCGCCTTCATCGCCGACACCTGTACTGTGCCCGTCCTGGTCCAGCAGTATTTTTAGTTCCTGATAGACTTCTGCACACCACCTGAGGCCTTCCCGGATGCCTTTTGCTCCGACTGGCATAATCATAAATTCCTGAAAATCAATGTTGTTGCGGCTGTGTGCGCCGCCGTTTAAAATATTCATCATTGGAACCGGAATAGTACCTCTGCCGCATCCTCCCAGATAACGGTACAGCGGAATGTCAAGAGCTGCTGCACTGGCTCTTGCGCATGCCATGGATACACCGAGTATGGCGTTTGCTCCGAGTGAAGATTTATTGTCTGTGCCGTCTGCATCTGTCATCAGTTCATCAATCCGGTTCTGCATCAGTGCATCTTTTCCCATCAGAAGGTGTGCAATCCGTCCGTTCACATTCGAAACTGCCCTGTGCACGCCTTTTCCGTGATAGGCTTTATCGCCGTCCCGAAGCTCCACTGCTTCAAACTGCCCGGTACTCGCCCCGGAAGGTACGTCTGCCCTGGCGCAGACAGTTTCTCCGGTCAGACTGTGTTCAACGG
Organism: uncultured Eubacterium sp.; assembly: GCA_910580075.1. GTDB lineage: Bacteria > Bacillota > Clostridia > Lachnospirales > Lachnospiraceae > Eubacterium_J. The sequence goes on from CAJTVR010000020.1 coordinate 44,045, forward strand.
TTACTTCTGCTTCTACAGTTGGATTGCCGCGGGAATCCATGATCTCTCTCGCATATACGTCTATAATTTCTAATCTTGCCGGCATAACATCCTCCTTTTTGTTATATGTTATAAGATTCAATACACTGTTTACTATTTCCAAAACGAACGGATGTCATGCATATTAAATTTTTTAAAAAATTTATTTTTTTCTGCAAGGTTTCAGCCGGATGAATCGTATTATATATGAAAGGGTAAATAATAACTGTACAGGCAAATAAAAGGAGGAAATTTAAAATGAAATTATTAAACAGCTGGAAGAAAGCAGCAGCGGCAGCAATGGCAGCAATTATGCTGGCAGGAAGTTTTACCGTACAGGTTATGGCTCACGGACATCATGGCAGCAGCCACCACAGCAGCAGATCATACTGCTCTTACCATGGTACAACACATAAACGCAGCACAAGCTGTTCGAAATACTGTGCATATCATGGTACGACACATACAAACGGAAGAGTACACTGCTATTAATCATCTGCTGAAGCAGTTTTGAAAAATGCTGGTATCGTTTCAAATGAAAGTAATGTGAACAGCCGTCCGGTTTGAAGGGGACGGCTGTTTTTGTCCCAGAGCAGGCGGATTGCCGGACGCCAGGCGGAGAAACTTTTACCTTTTTCTGTTCCGCCTTCGAACAGTAAGAAATTCTAAATTTTCTACTTCCAGGCTGTGGCGGCGGACGGACCGGTGCCTGATGCCCTGGCGTTACGGCATGCTTTATGCAGCGGCACTGGCAGGCACCTTTTGGGGCTTCCAGGTTTTAACCAGCGGCAGACAGTGAGCCCCAAATCCTGTGCATCAGGCAGAAAATTAAGAATTTCTAACTGTTTTCCGGAGTCACAGAAAAAGGAAAAAGTGTCTCTGTCCGGCTGGTACTGGCTGAATTTATGTGTCTGTCCGGCTGCCTGCTGTGCAGCGAAGTTCCGCAGCATGACGTTTATCCTGTCACATCCAGCCGGCTGAATTTTACGTGTATGCCCGGCTTCCGTTTTCAAGACTTGCAAAGCACGGCTTTCAGCTGCATGTTACAGGGCAGACGCCCGGCGCTTCCTGGCTGCCGAAGGGTAAGCATCATGCTGGCAGACCGCGCACAAAGCCGGCTGATGTCCGGCTGCGGAAAAATAAAAATCTGCCTTCCGTGTTTCGAATATGTCTGGAAAACGGTATCCGGACAGACATATAGGCTCATCCAGTATCAGCCAGGCAGAGAAATGTTTTCCTTTTTCTGTGACTCCGGAGAACAGTTAGAAATTCTTAATTTTCTGCCTCATACCCAGGATTTGGGGCTCACTGTCTGCTGCTGAAAACCTGGAAGCCCCAAAAGGTGCCTGCCAGTGCCACTGCATAAAGCATGCCGTAACGCCAGGGCATCAGGCACCGGTCCGTCCGCTGCCACCGCCTGGAAACAGAACACTTAGAACTTCCTGCTTTTTGCAGGCGGAACATCAGAAGGAAGCGCTGCTCCCTCTGGCGTCCGGCTAATCAGTATCCTGGATGCTTCCCGCTCTTCAGCACCTCCAGCATATGCATACAGTAACGCTTCAAAAACATCTCATCCCCGGCATATGCATGTTCCCACTCAAAATACGAAACACTGTCTTTATATTCCTTATAAAATACCGGCCCCGCTGTTTCCTCATACTGAGGCAGGAAGATTCCCTCTTTTTTAGTGTAACAGGAAGCTGATTTTGCCTTCTGTCTGCAGGACTTATCTACAAAAGAAGCAATACTTTTATGGATAGCCGTATCTTCCTGCGGCAGATAATAGTAGTTTTTATAATCTGGATAAAAATGTTTCAGGACTCCCTGAAAGAATGGAATACGCAAAAAGGCAAGGTCTTTTCTGGCATGCAGGTAACAGCTGGCGTTATGGCAGGATATGGCAGCTGCAAGAGGTTCGTTTAGTCTGCAGGTAATAAGCAGCTCCAGTCCTTCTGTGCCATCCAGATTCCGGCAGGGCTGCTGCCTGCATTCAACAGGTATAAAACCGCCTTTAAAAAAGGCGTCATAAGCATACAGGCAGACCAGTCCCGCCATGCCGAGGACATCTTCATAATTATGCTGCAGCAAAAGATGCAGAAGCTGTTCATCGGGATGCTTTTGATATGTTTTATATAAACTGACCAGTTCCCTGCCGCTGTATGCATCTTCGCACCCGATGCCGGCAAACAGTTCCAGTGCCTTTTGCTTATAGCTGTCCAGGCGGAAAATATGGCGGTAAGAACAGGCCAGACGGTACAGGTCTGCGTGGATTTCGGGCTCATAAGAAAAATAAAAATCTAAGCCGAGGCGGGCTGCGCAGTCTTTTATAAACGGGAGGTCAAATAAAGTGCCGTTAAAGGTGATGAGCGTATCAAAACGGCTGAGCAGGGGTTCCAGGCAGGAGAGCAGTATGGGTTCTTCTTCGGGAGTTTCTGCAAAAAACTGTTCTATTATTATGCTGCATGCCGCGCTGTCTTCTGTCTGCCGGGTGAAAGAGGAAGCTGTTTTATGTAAACCCCCAGATGCGTCTGTATCTTTTGATTCCTGTCTGTCAAACCAGGCAGCGCCGATTAAGTAAAGCTGGTTTTTTTCAGGAGAAAAGCCGGTTGTTTCAATATCTAAAAACAGCGCGTTTTGACAAAAAACAGCACTTTCAGGTACAGGTTTCGGCAAATTAGCACATTTTTTTGTTTTTTTCATTTTTCTTATCTCCATATTGCACAATTTTTCGAAATAGATTATAATAAAAAAGACTGTATGATAAATCAGGTTTCTTGTAGTTTATCATAACACGGATGCATGGAATACTGGAAGCTGTTTCCACATAAAGTATTAGGAAAAATACAATTTAGCTGTACATATAAAATGAAGTGTATGCTATAATCTAATGTGGCGCAGCATGAGTCAGTGTATGCATTCATGCTTTACAATACTATTTAGAAAGAAGGGGACGTAAAATATGGGATTACGTACATTTAAAAATGGCGTCCATCCTTTCGAAGGAAAGGAATTGTCCAAGGAAAAGCCAGTGCAGGAGCTGCTCCCGAAAGGGGAACTGGTATTTCCGGTATCACAGCATATTGGCGCACCTGCAAAGCCAGTTGTAAAGGCTGGTGATACGGTACTAAGAGGCCAGGTCATTGCAGAAGCCGGGGGCTTTGTATCAGCTCCGATTCATTCTTCTGTATCAGGTACGGTTAAGAAAATCGAACCGCGCCGGGTGGCAGTCGGTGATCTTGTAAACTCCATTATCATTGAGAGTGACGGGGAAATGAAAGAAGTAGAATATAAGGAGTCTGCAAATATTTCCCTGCTGTCAAAGGAAGAAATTATTGAGAAAGTGAAAAATGCAGGCGTTGTCGGCATGGGCGGTGCCGGCTTCCCGACGCATGTAAAACTTTCTCCAAAGGAACCTGACAAAATTGACTATATCATTGCAAACTGTGCTGAATGCGAGCCTTATCTTACTTCGGATTACAGACGTATGATGGAAAATCCGGAACAGCTTGTAGAAGGCATGAAAATTGTCCTTCAGCTATTCCCGAAGGCAAAAGGTGTGTTTGGCATTGAGGATAACAAAAAAGACTGTATTGAAAAAATGCAGGAAATCGTAAAAGACGACCCGCGCTTAGAAGTAGCGGAACTTATGACCAAATATCCGCAGGGCGGCGAGCGCCAGCTGATTTATGCGGTAACTGGCAGGTCGATTAATTCTGCCATGCTTCCGGCAGATGCAGGATGTATTGTAGATAACGTAGAAACGCTTGTGGCTATTTACAATGCAGTCAAGCTTGGCAAGCCGGTTATGCACCGTATTTTTACAGTGACCGGAGATGCGGTAAGCGATCCGCGCAATTTTTATGTCTGCACAGGAACGAATTTTCAGGAGATTTTAGATGCAGCGGGCGGGTGCAAAACACAGCCTGAAAAGATGATTGCCGGAGGGCCGATGATGGGATTTGCATTATTCGGGCTGAATATTCCGGTTACAAAGACGAGTTCTGCACTGCTTTGCATGACAAAAGACGAGGTTGCAGCCTGTGCGCCGACGCCGTGTATCAACTGCGGACGGTGTGTGGATGCATGTCCGGAGCTTTTAATACCTTCAAGGCTTGCAAAATTCTCTGACCACGGGGAAAAAGAAACTTTTGAAAAATGGAACGGCATGGAATGCGTGGAATGCGGCAGCTGCAGCTTTATCTGTCCTGCAAGAAGACAGCTGGCACAGTCCATTAAGACAATGAAGAAGAACATTCTTGCAGATCGAAGAAAGAAATAAGGAAATACATAGAAAGAGGTGAATAATTGTGAGTGATATGTTAAAAGTTTCATCTTCACCACATGTCCGTGCCAAAGATACGACGGACAGAATTATGCTGTATGTCATTATAGCATTGCTGCCGACGAGTCTTTTTGGCGTATACAATTTTGGCATGCGTGCCCTGATTTTGATAATCGTTACGATTTTAAGCTGTGTGGCTTCGGAATGGGTGTTTGAAAAGATTACGAAGCGGCCGGATACGTTAAAAGATCTAAGTGCAGTTGTTACCGGACTTTTATTAGCATTAAACCTTCCGGTTTCCCTTCCATACTGGCAGGCAGTGCTTGGCGGTGTATTTGCGATTGTTGTTGTAAAGATGCTGTTTGGCGGATTAGGACAGAACTTTATGAACCCGGCGCTTGGTGCAAGATGTTTCCTTTTAATTTCCTTTACCGGAAGCATGACTGCATTTACATATGACGGTGTGAGTACAGCTACGCCGCTTGCTTTGTTAAAAAGCGGGGAAGAGCTGAATGTTACGGTTATGGATATGCTGATTGGCCGTACGGCAGGTACAATTGGAGAGACTTCCGCGATTGCTATTTTAATCGGTGCGGTCTTTTTAATTTTAATGGGAGTGATTGATTTAAAAATCCCAGCTTCCTATATTATTACGTTTACGATTTTTATTCTGCTGTTTGGCGGACACGGTTTTGACTGGACATTTGTAACAGCACAGCTTTGCGGCGGCGGTATTATGCTGGGCGCGTTT
>CAJTVR010000020.1:49105-57363 GCA_910580075.1 uncultured Eubacterium sp.
TAGTGACATTTATTATTTTTGCGGGATTGTTCGGAGGACATGGCTTTAACCCTTCTTATCTTGCAGCGCAGCTTTCCGGCGGCGGACTGATGCTGGGCGCGTTTTTTATGGCAACCGATTATGTGACTTCTCCGATTACGCCGTTAGGCCAGGTTGTATTTGGTATTATTTTAGGGCTTTTAACCGGAATTTTCCGTATTTTCGGTGCAAATGCAGAAGGTGTTTCTTACGCGATTATCTTCAGCAACCTGTTAGTGCCGTTAATTGAGCGGTTTACAGTTCCGACAGCATTCGGCAAAGGAGGGAAGCAGGCATGAAAAACAAAATTGTACATGATGCGCTTGTTCTGACGGTAATTACGTTAGTGGCAGGATTTCTGCTTGGCCTGGTTCACGATATTACGTTAGAGCCGATTGAAAAAGCTGAATATGAAAAAGAGCAGACGGCTTATAAAAATGTATTTGCAGATGCGGCTTCTTTTGAAGCATATGCAGATTTTGATGCAGAAGCAGCAACACAGGCGGCCATTGATGCCGGCTTTGAAAATGACCTTGTAGAAGGTGCCCAGGTTGCGCTGGACGCATCCGGCAACACACTTGGATATGTGATCACAGTTACTTCCACCGAAGGCAGCCAGGCCAATATTACGTTGTCTATGGGTGTGACGTCAGAAGGTGTTTTAAACGGCTATGCTACCACATCCATCAGCGAAACACCTGGTCTTGGTTCAAAAGTAGCTGATGCAGATTTCAAGTCACAGTTTGAAGGCAAAAGCGTGGAACAATTTACAGTTACAAAAACAGGCGCTTCGTCTGAAAGCGAGATTGACGCATTAAGCGGTGCTACGATTTCTACAAGAGCCGTAACAAATGCAGTCAATGCAGGGCTTGCTTATTTTAGAAGTATAGGAGGCGGTAATTAATGGCAGAAGTGAATGCAGAACTGGATCTGAACTCGAATTTAGGAAAAACATGTACCGAACGTTTGTTTAACGGAATTGTAAAAGAAAATCCGACTTTCATCCTGATGCTGGGCATGTGTCCGACACTTGCTGTTACGACATCAGCCATGAACGGGGTCGGCATGGGTCTTTCTACGACAATCGTACTTGTTATGTCCAACCTGATGATTTCACTGCTTCGTAAAATCATTCCGGACGGCGTGCGTATGCCGGCATTTATCGTAGTCGTAGCATCGTTCGTAACCATTATTGAGTTTTTAATGAAAGGCTATACGCCGGATTTATATGCGTCTTTAGGACTTTACATACCTTTGATTGTTGTTAACTGTATTATTTTAGGCCGTGCAGAAAGCTATGCATCCAAAAATCCGGTTGTTCCGTCTATTTTTGACGGGATTGGCATGGGACTCGGGTTTACCTTCGGCCTTACGTTAATCGGTATTTTCCGTGAGATTTTAGGTGCCGGACAGATTTTCGGTGCACAGGTTCTGCCGCTTGCAGACGAAGCTGCAGGAAAAGCAGGCTATACACCGATTACAATATTTGTACTTGCACCAGGAGCATTTTTCGTACTGGCAATGCTTGTAGCAGTTATGAATATTATCAGAAAACGCGCAGAAGAAAAAGGAAAACCGCTTCCGCCGGCACAGGGATGTCTGGCTGGAGACTGTTCTTCCTGTGGCAATGCATTATGCAGCGGGCATTTGCATTCCAGTGAAAAGAAAGAAATGTAGGAGGAGCGGAAGATGACAGAATTAATCATAACCGCCATTGGGGCGGCAATCGTAAATAATGTTGTATTAAGCCAGTTCCTTGGAATCTGTCCGTTCCTTGGCGTATCGAAAAAAGTAGATACAGCAGCCGGCATGGGTGCAGCGGTTATTTTCGTAACATCCCTGGCAGCATTTGTTACAGGCCTGATTTATAAATTTATTCTGGATCCGGCAGATGTGCAGTATCTGAGGACAATTGTATTTATCGTTGTGATTGCAGCACTCGTACAGTTTGTAGAAATGTTTTTAAAGAAATTTATGCACGCTTTGTATGAGTCCCTGGGTGTTTATCTGCCTCTGATTACAACAAACTGTGCAGTGCTTGGTGTTGCATTAAACAGTGTTACCTATGGATACGGTATTTTAAAAACAGTTGTTTACGGCTTTTCCACAGCATTTGGTTTCTTTATTGCTATTGTGATTATGGCAGGACTGCGTGAAAAGATCGAGTACAACGATGTACCGGAAACATTTAAAGGTTCTGCTATTGTGCTTGTGACGGCAGGGCTTATGTCTATCGCATTTTTCGGATTTTCCGGAGTTATATAGGAGGACAGTCAGATGAATATAACAGCTATTATCATTGCCGCCGCAGCGGTCGGCGGCACGGGAATCCTGGTCGGAATCCTGTTAGGCGTTGCAGGAGACCGGCTGAAGGTAGAAGTAGATGAAAGAGAAGAAAAAATCATGGGCGTCCTTCCTGGCAACAACTGCGGCGGCTGCGGTTACCCGGGATGTTCCGGCCTGGCAGCGGCCATTGTAAAAGGCGAGGCCCCAGTCGGGCAGTGTCCGGTCGGCGGGCCGTCTGTCGCGTCTGCAATCGGCGAAATTATGGGTGTCGCTGCTGAAGAAGGCGGACGCAAAGTGGCATTTGTAAAATGCGGGGGAGACTGCGAGAAGGCAAAACAGAATTATGAGTACAGCGGTGTCGAAGACTGCCAGGCAGTTGTGTATGTGCCAAACAAAGGACCGAAGGCATGTAATTACGGGTGTATGGGATTTGGTTCCTGTGTGAAAGCATGTCCGTTTGATGCAGTACATATCGTAGACGGCATTGCAGTCGTAGACCCGCAAGCCTGCAAAGCCTGCGGCAAATGTATAGCAGCATGTCCGAATCATTTGATTGAACTGGTTCCGTATGCGGCTCCTGTAAAAGTATTCTGTAATTCCAAAGACAAAGGCAAAGATGTCATGGCATCCTGCTCGGCAGGGTGTATCGGATGTCATCTGTGTGAGAAAAACTGCGAACATGATGCTATTCATGTAACAGATAATATTGCACATATTGATTATGAGAAATGTACAGGATGCGGAGCCTGTGTGGCAAAGTGCCCGAAGAAAGTCATTCATATGGAAGAGAAGAAGGCTTAATTTTTATAGCCAGTGCTGGAAATGAAAGCCCTGGGACACCGCAGTATGGTGTGCCAGGGTTTTTCCTGTGATTTTTACACAAAAATTAACGATAGCATTTCTTAAGATAACATGATAAAATGAATAAGCAGCAGAAATTTGAATAAAAGCAAAGGAAAGAAGGAAAGAATATATGTACCAGACGGTATTATTTGATTTAGACGGCACGCTTACAGATCCGGGCACTGGAATTACAAATTCGGTAGCGTATGCGCTGGAAAAATACGGGATTCAGGCGTCAGACCGCACACAGCTTTACAAATTTATCGGGCCTCCGCTGCAGGATTCGTTTGAAATGTTTTATGGATTTTCCAAAGAGGATGCGAAAAAAGCAGTCGGGTATTACCGGGAATATTACCGTGAAAAAGGGATCTATGAAAATAAGCTGTATGAAGGCATGGATGAACTGCTGAAAATGCTTTCTGATACAGGAAAGAAATTACTGGTAGCGACGTCCAAGCCGGAAGAATTTGCCGTGCGTATTTTAGATTATTTTGATATCAGAAAGTATTTTGCATATACTGCCGGCGCAAATATGGATGGATCAAGGTCGAAAAAAGCGGAAGTGATTTCCTATGCATTAGAAGCTGCAAAGGTATCTGACATCGCATCTTCGGTAATGGCAGGCGACCGCGAATATGATGTTTATGGAGCGAAAGCCTTAGGCATGGATGCTATCGGCGTGCTGTACGGGTATGGCAGCAGGGAAGAGCTGGAAGCAGCCGGAGCAGACCATCTGGCGGAGCATCCTGCAGATATCGCAAAGATTGTTATAAATGAAAAATAAGGAGTCTGATTATGAAACTGTCACAGATACATAAAAAGAAAAAGAGTGTTCTGTCTTTTGAAATATTTCCGCCCAAAAAAGACGAAGAACTGAAAAATATTGATAAAACACTGGAGATTTTATGCGAACTGAATCCTGATTTTATCAGTATCACATTCGGGGCAGGCGGAAGCTCCAACAATAATAAGACGATTGCTCTTGCAAAGAAGATAAAGGAAGAATATCATGTGGAACCAGTGGTGCATCTTACCTGTCTGTGTTATGACAGGTCAGAAATCGATGCATTTTCCAGGGCACTGGAAAGCGAAGGAATTGAAAACGTACTGGCTTTAAGAGGCGACCGGAACCCGAATCTGCCTGAAAAAGATGATTTTGCGCATGCGTCAGATTTAATTACGTATTTAAAGCAGACAGCCGGATTCTGCATCGCGGGGGCCTGTTATCCGGAATGCCACCCGGATTCTTTAAACCGCGTGGAGGAGATGAGGCATTTAAAGATCAAAGCAGATGCCGGAGCAGAAGTTTTGTTATCACAGCTTTTTTTTGACAACGACTATTTTTACCGTTTTGTGGAGGACTGCCGGATTGCAGGCATCGATGTACCGGTTACGCCGGGAATTATGCCTGTGATTAATGCGTCGCAGATTAAGAGGATGGTAACGCTGTGCGGGGCATCCCTGCCGAAGCGGTTTGAACGGATCATCCACAAATATGAGGGAAACAGAGAGGCTTTGTTTGATGCCGGGATGTCTTATGCGCTTAGCCAGATTATTGATCTGCTGGCAAACGATGTGGACGGGATTCATCTTTATACAATGAATAATCCGGCAGTTGCACGTAAGATCTGCGAGGGTATTCGGAATATTGTATAGTATTCCCGGACGCCAGGCGGAAAAACTTTTTCCTTTTTTTGTTCCGCCTCCGAACAGTAAGAACTTCTAAATTTTCTGCTTCAGGGTTGTGGCAGCGGACGGAGCGGTGCCTGATGCCCTGGCGCTTTGGCATGCTTACAGTTTTGGCGTGGGCAGGCACCTTTTATGATATCAGTCTGATCTTCATTCATTAAAAAAACGCTCCAGGACAGAAAACAGCATTCAGACAAATACATAAAATTCAGCCAGTACCAGCTGGGAAAAAATATCTCTTCCCAGCGTCCGGTTAATTTATACTTGATACTTGCTAATTCACAAACAGAATTTATACATTCAAAAAAGGACTGATGCCAGCTGGCCATACAGTCCCTTTTTTGAATAATTTCATTTTTCCAGATTTTGAAATGGAATATCAGTCCCAATACCGGAAGAGCAGAGCAGCTCATAGTCAGAAGTAATAAAAACAGCTTCCGTATCTTCTAATGACTCAATCAGCTTCATGCCGTCCTCCAGCCCCAGGGAAAAACAGGAAGTACTCAGGCCGTCTCCGTCAGCAGAATACGGACATATGACAGAAACGCTTAACAGACCGTTGCTGTAAGGATAGCCTGTTTCGGTATCTAAAATATGGTGATAGAGCCTGCCGTCTTTTTCAAATGAACGCTCATAAACACCGGATGTGACGACGGTCTGATCACGAATCTGGACGGAAGCAATCGAGGCACCGGTGTCGTCAAAAGGTTTCTGGATGCCGATGGTATAAGCATTGCCGTTTGGTTTTGAGCCGATTGCGAGTACATTTCCGCCTAGATTAATCAGTCCGCTTGTAATTCCCTGTGAAAGCAGATATTCTTTTATTTGATCCGCGATATAACCTTTGGCAATACCGCCTAAATCTATAGCAGCAGCATCAGCAGTTAAGGTTATTTCATTTCCGTTTACAATGACATTGCGGTAATCTGCCGCGGCTGCAGCTTTTGCAACAGCAGCAGCATCCGGGATACTGGGTACATCCGAATGGAAATCCCACAGGCTGGTCAGGTTTCCAATTGTAATGTCAAATTTCCCCTGGCTGAGTTCACAGTAGTACAGACCTTTATTGATAAGATCGGCTGTTTCCTTATGTACCTGAACCGGGGAACCGGGTGAGTCATTGATTCTGCTGATATCGCTGTCATCCATACTGGCGCTGAAATAGCTTTCATATAAAGAAGCAAGCTCAAAACAATGCTCCAGCTCTGCAGTTTTTGCAGGATCGTAAAGTGTTACCGTTATAATCGTGTCAAAGTAGAATCCAGACTGCTGGATGGGTTCTGTTCTGCCACAGGAGGAAAGAAGCGGGCATAACAGAAGGAATAAAAGGGCTGCTTTTTTTGTAAACATCTGCAGAAAGTTCCTTTCCCTTGCAAGACGCCGGATTTTATCACATATTTTTTAATGAAAAACGGCCGATCAGATCTTTCAGGTTCTGTGCCTGTGCAGCCAGTTCTTCGCTGGAAGATGCGCTGTCCTGTGCTGTCATGGAATTTGTAGTAACAGCGTCAGACATCTGCTCAAATCCAGTATTGATCTGTTCGATTGCAGTTGCCTGTTCTCTTGCTGCGTCTGCAATTTCCGCCACAATTCTTGTAATTTCGCTTGTATTGTCTACGACCTGTGAAAGAGACTCAGCGGTCTGATTGACAATATTCGTGCCGTTTTCTACAGTTTCAATGGACTTCATAATCAATGTTGCAGTATTCTTAGCTGCTTTTGCGCTTTCTTCTGCCAGGCTTCTTACTTCTTCTGCCACAACAGAAAAGCCTCTTCCGGCTTCCCCGGCGCGTGCAGCTTCAATTGCAGCGTTTAAGGACAGCAGGTTTGTCTGTTCGGCAATGTCTTCGATGTTTTTAATAATATCGCTGATCTTTGCAGACCCGGCCTTGATATCTGACATGGCCTGAATCATGGACTGCATCTGCTGGCTGCATTTTTCTACATTCTTTTCTGCTTCTATAGAACGTTCGTTTGCACTTGCAGCATTTTCCGCTGTAAGCCGTACCTGGTCTGATACGCCTGTAATGCTTGCAGTCAGCTCTTCTAATACGCTTGCCTGGTCAGTTGTGCTGTCAGCCAGATTTTTAGCTCCCAGGGAAGTGCTGTCTGAATGGTCTGCCACAAGGTCTGCGGCGCTGTTCATGTGTGTCATTGTTTCATTGAGAGAACCGATAATGGTATCAATGGATTCTTTTAAGCTGACAAAATCTCCTGCAAAACCGGCTTCTGTCTGAATATCCAGATTTCCAGAAGACAGTTGTGAAAGCACCCGCGTAATATCTGAAATATACAGGTTCAGGCTATGTATCGTTTCATCCAGATTCTTAGAAAGAATGGAGAGTTCATCTCCGGTATTAATGACTTCAACCGGTGTTTTTAAATCACCTTCGGCCAGTTTTACAAGCCGTTTTGTCACAGAATCAACCGGGTCAATAATGTCTTTTACAAGCCGTTTCATCACCATGACATTACCGGCCAAAAGGAGAATCGCGATTGCTGTGTTGACAATTACGGAAATCAGAACTGCCATTGTAAATTCCCGGTTAGGTGCTGTCATAATCAGACGCCACTCTTCATGTCCGGTGACAGGGCAGTATGCAGCAAACATTTTTTTGCCATTCTGGCGGTAAGTAATCGTACCTTCTTCTGTACTGGCAAGAATTTTTTTGGTTGCTTTAGCCAGTGAAGCATATTTACGGTCTGTTTCCTGCAGTGTAATAGCGTTGGCCTGATTTGCAATTTCTGCTTCGTCTTTATGGAAAATAACAGTTCCGTCTTTATTAATAATGTATGCCATACCCGTTTTTCCAAATGTGAGTTCTCCGATTTTATCGTTGACGGAAGCAACCAGATCTACGATATAGACAGTACCTGCCAGTTTGTCATCGTTGTATACAGGAGCACCCGATATAATAATGACATCACCATTGAGACGGTTAATGATAGGCTCGCCTACAAAGACATCACCTTTGGATGTGGCTTGAAAATGGAGCTGGTCATTAAAGTCAAAATCTCCATAGTTGGAATAGCCTTTGCCGTCTAACTGTACAAAACCTACTTCGTCATAGTTATTCTGAGACCGGACACCTTCCATTGCCTTGAGTTTTTCTTCTTTGGTTGACCCGGGATCCCGGATGGTTTCTAAGGCAGCTACATTCATTGCATTTACTTCGAGTGTATGCAGTGTCTGTTCAACTGCGGAAGAAGTTGATTTTAATGTTACGTTTGCCATTTCATGCAGAGTATTCATATTGCTGAAATACATAAATACTCCCGAAACAGCAATCAGAGTGACTACTAAAGCCAGAAACAGGCGTGTGACTTTTGTGACCAGGTTTTTTTGCAGAGTCTGGTTCGCCCCCTGCTTTTTTCCAGATTCTGCAGCGGTTGATGTTTGTTTTTTTATTTTTTTCATCGTC
>CAJTVR010000020.1:57373-57593 GCA_910580075.1 uncultured Eubacterium sp.
GGCCTCCCATATTTTCTTCTGCCGTTTTTAATATACGGACGTGTAACAGCCAGCCTGAACTGTTACAATTTTATAAATTCAGGATAGCATTTTAGGGGGATGATGTCAATGCGAAATCCTTGGATAAAGTGCGTTTTTAGCTAAGATAAATGCAGGTATGATATTCCGGGGATGTATAGATTAGCCGGACGCTGGGAAGAGACACTTTTTCCTTTTTCTG
>CAJTVR010000021.1 GCA_910580075.1 uncultured Eubacterium sp.
TACTAAATCATTTGTATCCATAAAAATTCACCCTTTTTGAGTATACCATGAATTTGCAGTAAAGTTAGTGCATATGGGGGGGGGTAAACCGATCTTATGGCATATCATGAAGTATTATTCCTATTATGGATTCTATGACTTTATTATCTGCGCAGGGTATAAGCAGCATGTAATTAAGGAATGGTTTGCAGATTATTTCCTTCACAATTCAGATATTACGTTTAATTTTAAAAACGGAAAGGATGAAGTGATTGTCCATAACCAGCGGTGCGACCCCTGGGAAGTTACTGTGGTGGATACCGGGCTTGCTACGATGACCGGCGGGAGGATAAAAAGAATCCGGGATTATGTGGGAGATCATACGTTTATGCTCACTTATGGGGATGGCGTCTGTGACGTGGATTTAAACAGGCTTTTGGAATTCCATAGGAAGATGGGCAAAACAGCTACAGTTACATCCGTGATGGCTGAACAGAGCAAAGGCGTGCTGCATGTGGAGGGTCACTTAATCCGTTCGTTCCGGGAAAAGAGCAGCCTGGACAATGCGCGGATCAACGGAGGGTATATGGTACTGGAGCCGGCGGTGTTCGATTACATAGAAGGTGACAATACAGTATTCGAACGCGGGCCGATGGACAGGCTGGCCGCTGAAGGGCAGCTTGCGGCATTCCGTCATGACGGCTTTTGGCAATGCATGGATACAAAACGGGAGATGGAAAAGCTGGGAAATCTTATCCAGAAGAACCAGGCACCATGGGTGAAGTGGAACAGCTAACAAATGCAGCCATATATAAATGAGAAAGCAGGGACTTGGATGGGAAATTGGACAAATGAACAGGAAGCAAGAGATCAGGTGAAAAGCCTGGCAGCACAGTATTATCACGAGTTTTTGAAAAAGAAAGAGCCATACCGCAGCGGGGACAGGATATCTTATGCATCCCGCGTCTTTGATGAAAGAGAGATACAGGCGCTTACGGATGCCGTGCTGGATTTCTGGCTGACAGCAGGGCGTTTTTCTGTACAATTCGAGGAAGCGTTCTCGGAGTGGTTAGGGGTTAAGTATGCACATCTGGTAAACAGCGGATCGTCGGCAAATTTAATTGCGTTTGCGGCACTGACGGCGCAGGAACTGGGGGACAGGAGAATTAAGCCCGGGGATGAAGTCATTACGGCGGCCTGCGGATTCCCTACTACGGTAACACCGATTCTGCAGTATGGTGCTGTCCCGGTATTTGCTGATGTAACCGTGCCGCAGTATAACATTGATACAGACAGACTGGAGGAGGCATATAGTGAAAAGACAAAAGCTGTCATGCTTGCCCATACGCTGGGCAACCCATTTGATATAAAGACTGTCAGGGAATTCTGCGACAGGCATAATCTCTGGCTGATTGAGGATAACTGCGATGCACTCGGCTCGGAATATACAATAGACGGGGAAACGAGGTATACGGGGACCTGGGGAGATATCGGGACATCTTCGTTCTACCCGGCGCACCATATGACTATGGGAGAGGGAGGCTGCGTATATACGGATAACCCATTGCTGCATAAGCTGATCCTGTCTTTCCGTGACTGGGGCCGTGACTGTATCTGCCCGTCTGGACAGGATAATTACTGCGGGCATCGGTTTGACGGGCAGTATGGGGAACTTCCATATGGATACGATCACAAATATATTTACAGCCACTTTGGGTATAACTTAAAAGCAACGGACTTACAGGCAGCAGTTGGAGTGGAGCAGTTAAAGAAGCTGCCAGGCTTTATCAGGCGGCGCAGGCACAACTGGGCCAGGCTGAGGGATGCCCTGATGCCGGTATCTGACAGACTTATTCTGCCAGAAGCACAGGAAGACAGTAAACCTTCCTGGTTTGGGTTCCTTCTTTCAGTAAGACCGGAAAGCGGGTTATGCAGGAACCAGATTACAAAATATATCGAGAACTGTAATGTACAGACGAGGCTGCTGCTTTCCGGGAATCTGATCAGACAGCCGGCATTTGACGGGATACGTGGAACGAAAGCCTGCCGTATAGCAGGGAATCTTAAGAATACAGACTTTGTAATGAACAATTCGTTCTGGGTCGGAGTATATCCTGGAATGGATAACGCGATGGCGGATGATATGGCTGAAATAATCACAAAGGCAGTCCGGTGAGAAAGGTTATGCAGAAGATTGAGGAAGAGGTTAACAGTATTTAACAGTGCAGCGGGGCTTTTGAATAAAATAATTTCGAGTGTTTTTGTATTCTGCGTCCGGCATTTTTTTGTTAAATGCCTGGATACGCAGATACTGGGGCTGGAAGGGCTGTTTGCAAATCTATTAGGTATTTTTTCCCTGGCGGATCTCGGGCTTGGCAATGCGATTGCCTTTAGCCTGTATAAGCCCATTCATGATGGGGACAGGAAACTTTTAAACGCCATTATGAATTTATACAGGAAACTGTACCTTTCGCTTGGGGTGGTTATTTTTCTGCTGTCTGCAGCAACGGCGCCATTCTTATGGATTATGACAAAAGATGTGACGCTGCCAGCGGATGAAGTCCGCAGATATTTTCTGGTTTACGCTTTTAGTGTTGCTATTACTTATTTTTTTGCTTATAAGCGGACACTGATATTTGCGCTGCAGAGAAATTACCTGGTATTGAATGTAGATTCTGTAGTAAAGGTTTTGATGTCTGCAGCCCAGATTTTTATTCTGGAGGCATATTCAGATTATATTCTGTATCTGCTGCTTGCAATTGTGTTTAACCTGTCTGGGAATTTATTTATATCTGCATTGTTAAAACGGATGAATCCGTATGATGGAAAAAGCAATGACAGGCTGCCCCGGGAATATCGTAACAGGCTGACGGCGGATGTAAAGGCCCTGGCAGTCACAAGCATCTCCTGGACAGGGATATCATCTACCGATAATCTGATTATTTCGGCTGTTATTGGTATCGCGGATCTGGCTAAAAATGCGAATTACAGCCTGTTAAGTAACAGCATAAACAGTATTATAACATCGGTATTAGGAGGTGTTTCGGCATCCATTGGCGATTTAACCGCAGAAGGGAATAAGGATCAGGCCAGGCTTTATTTTGACAGGTACTGCTTTATCTATAATCTTGTAGCAGGTTATGTTTCACTTGGATTTTATTTTACATCTAAGATGGTGATAACAGCCTGGGTAGGGGATGGGTTTGTACTGGGAAAAGATACCGTATTTCTTATTTCTTTGAATCTGTATTTAACTTTGATGTTTAAGCCGCTGGGTGAATATCAGAATTATACGGGTGTATTTACTGTATTTAAACCGTATTCGGTGGTGGCTTTTGTATTAAATCTAGCTGTATCGGCAGCACTCGGGCGCTCTTTTGGACTTGCCGGGGTGTTTATCGGAACTACGGTTACATATGTATTTATGATTACAGCAGTAGCTGTGATTTTGCATAAGCGGGTATTTGATGTGCCGTCAGTATTTTATTTTATCAGCCAGGCAAAGTATCTGGGTATCCTTGCAGTGTGCGCGGGGTTCGGGGGCATGGCGCAGCATTTTGCCATTGGAAATTTATATGCCAGGCTTGCTGTTACAGTATTGTGGCTGACAGCCAGCTTTGCGGCTGTGAATGCGGTGTTACTCAGAAAAAATGAAAATTACAGGTTTTTTTGTTCTTTTGCTCTTGGTTTTTTTAAAAGACTGGGCAGAAGGTAGTTTTACCGGAAAGGAGAGATTTATGAAGATTCTGGTCACAGGAGGATGCGGATTCCTGGGAAGCAATCTAGCCGCATATGGGATTAGGGAAGAAAATGAAATTACCGTATTGGATAATTTGTCCAGACTGGGTGCATCCCGTAATCTGGAATGGCTGTTTTCCCTTGGCAGTTTCCAATTTGTTCATGGTGATACAGGAAATAAAGATGCAGTGGATGAAATCGTTAAAAATGGGCAGTTTGATGCAGTTTTCCATTTGGCGGGGCAGGTAGCGATGACATCATCTATTGCAGCCCCGTATCAGGATTTCCAGGTAAATACCATGGGGACGCTGCATATTTTAGAGGCTGTCAGGAAATACAGCCCTGGCACGGCGGTTCTTTTTTCTTCAACGAATAAGGTATATGGGGATTTGGAGCAGTATACGTATTCAGAGACAAATTCCAGGTATCTTTGTGAGGAATGGCCAGAGGGGTTCGACGAGTCTGTGCCTTTGGATTTCCATTCCCCGTATGGCTGTTCGAAAGGGAGTGCAGACCAGTATATGCTGGATTATGCAAGAATATATGGGCTGAAGACTGTCGTATTCCGGCATTCATTTATGTATGGCGGCAGACAGTTTGCAACGGGAGACCAGGGATGGATAGGGTGGTTTTGCAAAAAAGCTATTGAAAAGGCTGAGAATCCGTCTTGTGCGCCATTTGAAATTTCAGGGAACGGAAAGCAGGTAAGGGATATTCTGTATGCGCAGGACATGGTACAGCTATATTATACGGCTTTGGAAAAGATAGAATCACTTGCCGGAAAAGCATTTAACATTGGCGGAGGGATGGGACAGTCGCTTTCTCTCCTGGAACTGTTTGCCATATTAGAGAGCATGCTGGATATAAAAATGGAATACCGTAAACTGCCCGCGAGAATCAGTGACCAGAAAGTATTTGTGGCAGATATTACGAAAATAAGCAGTCTGTCTGGATGGCAGCCAGCGGTTACTGTACAGCAGGGAATTGAAAAAATGCTGCAATGGGCGCAGACAATATATCAGAAATGAAAGCAGGTATATGAAATGAGCAAGGTCATCGTGACCGGGGCAGGCGGTTTTCTTGGAAATTATCTTGTAAAAGAACTGGCAGCACAGGGAGAAGAAATATGGGCAGTTGTGCGGCATAAAAGTCAGAGTAAGACTGCATCAGGGCATCAGATTCATGTCATTGCCTGTGATTTCAAAGACTACCGGCTGCTGCCTGAGATCATCCCGCATAATAACTATGATTGTTTTTATCATCTTGCATGGGCAGGCTCATCCGGAAGCGCAAGGGAAGATTACAGTCTCCAGCTCGATAACGCAAAAGCATGTGCAGATGCAGCGTATGCTGCAGCCAGTATTGGCTGCAGGAAATTTGCAGGGGCAGGGAGCATTGCCCAGCTTATGTATGGGAGATATCTGCAGTCAGAAGGGAAACATCCACAAATGGCAGCCTGTTATGGTACAGGTAAAACTGCCGCCGAGCACATATCCAGGTGCGTCTGTGAAAAAGGCGGCATAGAGTTTTTGTGGGGATATCTTTCTAATTTTTATGGGGCGGGAGATAACAGCAGTAATATTGTAAATTATCTGATACAGAAATATTTATGCGGCCAGGTGCCAAGCCTGACAGATGGCAGCCAGCGTGCAGACTTTTTGTATGTATCTGATGCAGCCCGGGCACTTGCTGCAATGGGCAGGTCTGGCAGGGCTGGGGCAGGGTATTATATCGGTTACGGGTAGCCAGGGCCGTTGAAAGATTTTGTAGTTATGATACGTGACAGGGTAAATCCGCATATCCATACAGGGCTGGGCCGCAGAGAATTTCATGGGTTAGAGCCGGCATTTGAAAGCATAGATATCGGAAGGCTGCGCCGGGATACAGGATTTGTGCCCGGGATGCCGTTTGCAGAGGGAATAGAAAAGACAATTGCATGGATAAAGAATGGAAAAGAAAAAAGCAGGAAGAAGTGACAGGGAAGCAGCTGGGAGGATATATGGATAAATATGATGATAACTGGCCGTTTTTTGAAAAATTGCTGGGCTGTATGCGGTACAGGAAAATAAAACCATATCTTAGCAAAAATGACGGCAGGCCGGTCTGTGTGGATATCGGATGCGGTTTTAATGGAACATTCCTGTTTTCTGTCCGCCGTAAAATAAAGAAAGGGTATGGGTTTGATATCCGGGCAAATGAGCGCCAGTCTGGAAATGTAAAAATTATCAATAATGCAGAATGCGGTGGAAAAATCCCTCTCAAAGCGGGTGTGGCGGACAGGGTGTTTCTGCTTGCTGTATTAGAGCACTTAGATAAAAACAATACAGTAGCTGAAGAAAGTGTCCGCGTGCTGAAAAAGGAGGGGCAGATTATTATTACAACTCCTGCGCCGATAGCAAAGCCTGTTTTAGAGTTTTTAAGCTATAAGCTGCATCTGATCAGCGAAGCATCCATTCAGGAGCACAGGCACTATTATAACAAACAGGAACTGATAGATCTGTTAGACTTGAATCATTGTATTTGTGAAACGTACAAAAGATTCCTGTTTGGCTTTAACCAGATTATAGTGAGCAGGAAAAAATAACAGGAGTACGTTATGGATAAAGAAAATTTTGTGCTGTCTGTCGTTGTCCCATGTTACAACGAAATTAGCAGCATCAGGCGCGTAGTGGAATGTATTCTGGCAGCGCCGATTCAAAATAAGGAAATTATTATTGTAGACGATAAGAGCACTGACGGGACAGCAAAGCTGCTGAAGGAAAAAATAGCCCCGATGGTAAGCAGGGTCATATATCATAAAAAGAACAAAGGCAAAGGAGGCGCACTTCGGACAGGATTTTCCTGTGCGACGGGCGATATTATTATTGTACAGGATGCAGACCTGGAATATGATCCGGCAGAATATCCTGCCGTAGTGCTTCCGATTGCAAGAGGGGAATGCGACGTATGCTATGGTTCAAGATTTATGAAATCTCCGGCAAAAGGATATCTGGCCAACCGGATTGCAAACAAGGCACTTACAGCTCTGTCCAATAGGTTTACTCATTTGGGACTGACGGATATGGAGACTTGTTATAAAGCATTTAGGAGAGAAATTATACAGTCTGTGGACATTCAGGAAAACAGGTTTGGGTTTGAACCGGAAATAACTGCCAAAATTTCCAGAATGGAGGGGGTCATAGTCAGGGAAGTACCAATTTCTTATCACCCGCGTACGAAGGAAAAAGGTAAGAAAATCGGATTCAAAGACGGACTGCGTGCCATATATTGTATCTGCAAGTATAGAAGATAAGGGGTGTATGATGAGAAACAGGGTATTAGTAATGGGCGGAGCCGGTTTTTTAGGCTCCCATTTATGCGACCGTCTGGTTGGGATGGGCAATGATGTAATTTGTGCAGACAATCTGTTTACAGGAAAAAAGGATAATATCCGTCATTTAATCGGAAACCCATACTTTGAATTTATCCGCCATGATGTGACACAGCCGGTTTTCGTGGAATGCGACCAGATTTATAATCTTGCGTGCCCGGCAAGTCCAATCTGGTACCAGAGGGACCCGATTTATACCATTAAAACTTCATTTTATGGGGCAATGAATGCGCTTGGGCTTGCTAAGCGGGTAGGAGCGAGGGTTTTGCAGGCTTCTACGTCGGAAGTTTACGGGGATCCGGATATCCATCCGCAGCCAGAAAGCTATAAGGGCAATGTAAATACGATTGGGCCAAGGTCATGCTATGACGAGGGCAAGAGGGCAGCAGAAACATTATTTTTTGATTATCACCGCCAGCATGGCGTAGATATTAAAGTTATGAGGATATTTAATACATACGGGCCAAGGATGGACATCGGGGACGGCCGTGTTGTATCGAATTTTATTGTGCAGGCGCTCAAGGAAGAGGATATCACAATTTATGGGGACGGAAGCCAGACAAGGAGTTTTTGCTATGTAGATGATTTAATTAACGGGATGATTTCTTTTATGAATTCAGACAATGGTTTTATGGGGCCTGTTAACATGGGAAACCCTGAGGAGTTTACAATTAAGCAGCTTGCAGAGACGGTCATCCGCCTGACTGGTTCAGGCTCTAAAATTGTTTACAGGAAACTGCCCGCAGACGACCCGGCGCAAAGGAAGCCGGACATTACGCTTGCGAGGGAAAAGCTGCATTGGGAGCCGGAGATTGCGTTAGAAGACGGCCTTTTGATGACGGCTGGATATTTTAGGACACATATGGGTATGTAAGGATTTGCCGGACGCCAGGCGGAACAGAAAATGTGTCTCTTCCCAGCGTCCGGCTAATCTATACCTCTTCAATAATACAGGTATGCCGGTGTCTTTGTTTTCCGTCTTTTTCATAAGAAATACCAACTAGCAGAATACTGCCTCCATAACCCGAGAGAGCAGACGGATAATTATTTTCCAGAATCTGGCTGATCGCGCCTCTGGCAGACTGGTTCCATTTCAGTTCGATTACCAGTGCCGGAACAGGTGATGTCTTTTTAGGCAGGTAGACGATATCAGCATATCCGTCGCCTGCCGGCAGTTCCTCAAATTTAATATAATGGTCCCGGTAACTGAAATAAGCAAGCTTAATGACGCTGCGCAGTGACTGTTCGTTATTGTAATAAAGAATGGAAGACTCTTCCATATGGATTTTTTGAATCTGGGAAGCTACACGGGCAGCATTTTTGTGTATAGTATCATAAAGAAGCTGTTCACTTTCCTGGATGCGGCGGATGGTATCATCCCGTTTTACATCACGGATGGATTTGGAAAAAGCAAGACGGATTTCCTCGTTTGGGATGCGCACTTTATGGTCTTCTTCATTGTAGGCAAGGTAGCCAAGATGCACCAGCAGCGTGAGCACGTCATCCCGGTTTTGAAGGCCGGTCAGGTCATTTGCAAAGCCATTTGTATCTATGTCAATGTCAATGCCGCCAAGCAGTTTTGCAAGAGCGGCGGACATGCCGTCAAAGTCCAGGCTGATATAATTCATCAGGCTTTTTGCAGCAGAAGTTTCGGTCCAGTAGGAATGAAATTTATTACTGCGGACGGCTTTTATGACAGACCCTGGATTATACACAGACCCTGCGTGATCAAGCACATACCCGTCATACCATTGCTTCATTTTTCCAAAGTCCCGGTGATGATCTTTACACAGCTTTTGCACCTCGGCTTCTGTAAAGCCGGCATATTCTGCAAATTCCATTGGACATAACATCGTATATTCCCAAAAATCGGAAATGGCGGACTGGGAGCCGTCTTTTTTTATGGGCAGGATGCCGGTCATATATGCAGCGGCAAATATCCGGGCTGTTGTGCCGCTGCTTTTAAACAGTGTGCGCAAAAAAGAAAGGTACTGGTTTTGAACCGCAGGGGTCTCGCGGATCGGAGCGTCCCATTCATCAATAATTGCGATAAATTTACTGCCGGATAGTTCGGCGGCGCTGATAAGCGTTGTAGAAAAAGATTCATCTGCTTTCAAGCCGGGATATGCCTGGATCAGTTCTTCTGTAACCTTTCGGCGGATAAAAGCAGTGATGTCTTCAGAACCTGCTTCGCCCATAATATTTGTGATATCAAGGTAGATAACATCAAATTTATTTCGGTATTTTCTGTAGTCTTCTTTATGATAAGCAGCAGCTGCAAGGTCATCAAACAGGATGGATGAGTCGCAGGTTTTGTCATAATATGCACACAGCATCTGTGCTGCAAAGGATTTTCCGAAACGCCGCGGTCTGCTGACACAGGTCAGTCTGCGCGGTGTATCAATTGTGCCGTTGATTAGGTGTATCAGCATGCTTTTATCCACATAGATATCATTGCGTATTCCTTGAAATCCCTGATTGCCGGGATTTAAATAGGTTCCCATAAGAGTGTCACTTCCTTTCTGAGACGGGGCGTTTTGCAGGTTCACTGCAGCGAATGAAATACCGAATCGCGGTAAATGATCTTTGGATAAATATAAGACACCTCATAAGGCGCATCTGCATGTTCCATCCGGTAAACAGCCTGTATAGACAGCCGTTTCCCAAGCAGTTCCGTCTTCACATCTGCAGTTGTAATCATCCCGTTCACATTCGTGTATTCCCTGCTTCCGTCATAGCCGGTAATGAGAATACCGTCCGGTTTATGGCGGCCTTTATGTTCCTTAAAATAACGGTACAGAAAATGTGCGATATAATCACTGGCGCAGATAAATGCCTGCGGCAGTGTTTCCAGGGCATCCAGAAATTCGCACAGCACCTGGTAATAGGAAAAAATCCCGATACTCTGTGTCAGACAGATATCCGGGCAGATTTCCAGATGATGGTCTGCCATACACTGGCAGAATCCGTGATAACGGTCTAAATTTGTGTGGGCATAATGAATATCGCCGATAAAGCCTAAGCGGGTCAGCCCGCGGGCAATGACAGATTCGGTAATCTGGTAAATGGTATAATGCCCTTCCAGCAGAATCAGGTCTCCATGCAGCGTACGCGCATCCAGGCCTGGTACGGTGTCTAAAAATACTTTCGGCAGTTCAAGTTCATTTATGATACGGATTAAATTTCCATCGTAGACATTCAGTATCACAGCTCCCTGAATATCACCGCTGCTTAGTATGGAAGGCATGGCAAATTCTTCTGTATAAGAGGACGGCATATATGTATACATCATATTGATATTGTGGCAGGCAAATTCCTGCGCCATCCTGTGGATAATGTTTGTCCAAAACGTAGAGGAATCCGGCCTGGAAATAATCAGGGAAACCGTCTTTTCTGCTTCGGCTGCAGCAGACTGGGCAGGGAGGCTGATTTTTGAATAACCCAGTTCCCTGGCTTTGTTTAAAACGCTTTGCCTGAGTGAGGGGGATACGCCGCTTTGGTTTTTAAATACTTTCCATACTGTGACCCTCGAAATTCCAAGGGCATCAGCGATATCCTGCATTGTTGTTTTACTCATTGGAACCCCCTTTTTAGAAAAGATCTTGATCCTGTCGGTATCGTTAAGGAAATTTATATTCTATTAAGAGTATAACATGTTCATGCGGGAAAATCAAAGTGATATTTTTTAACAAAAGTTAACATTTTAAAATCGTAAAACTATATTTGCAGCATATTGATTGTGAAATATTTTTAAAAATATAAAATGAAATACTTATATATTAGGCAAAATATATAATAAATAACTGCAGGACTAAAATGATATTAAATCAGTATTGACAAAATACTATTTTAATGTTAATGTCTACTTACATAAATTGTTAACAATGTTGCTTAACAAATATGGAAGGCAGGATGCTTCCGGATTCACGTAAGCTGCAGGCATCCGGAAAAAGTGCTGTATTTGTCAGAAGCCTGCGGGCACTGGCAGGCACAGCATACAAAAGTGAAAAGTGGTACAAAAACAAGAGACTTATAATAAGGAAACAAACTGATAGGGAATCTATATAAAATCAATATGGATTCCCTATTCATGACTTATAAAGCTCACATAATGAAAAGCAGGAAGGAGAGATTATGAGCAGAATTATAGGAAAGGGCATGCCAGGCATACCATGGGAAGCCAGACCGGAAGGGTATCAGATGCCGGTATGGCGTTACAGTAAAAATCCGATTATCGGACGGGACGGAAATAAAATATCAAACAGTGTATTTAACAGTGCTGTTGTTCCGTTTGAGGGCGGATATGCCGGAATGTTCCGCTGTGACAGCAAATCTATCAGCATGGATATTTTTGCAGGAAGGAGCAAAGACGGGATTCACTGGGAAATTGAGGATGAGCCGGTAAAAATGGAAGGTGCCGATGGTGAGATTCTGAATGTAGAATACAGGTATGATCCAAGGGTATGCTTTATGGAAGACAGGTATTATATTACATGGTGCAATGGTTATCACGGGCCGACGATTGGCGTAGCTTATACATATGATTTTAAGAAATTTGTCCAGCTGGAAAATGCGTTTCTTCCGTGTAACCGCAACGGGGTGCTTTTCCCGAGAAAAATCAATGGCATGTATACGATGTTAAGCAGGCCGAGCGATAACGGACATACGCCGTTTGGAGATATTTATATCAGCCAGAGTCCGGATCTGGAATTCTGGGGACGCCACCGCCACGTAATGAGTCCGGTGCCTGGGAATCTGAGTGCATGGCAGATTACAAAAATCGGGCCGGGGCCGACGCCGATTGAAACAGATGAAGGATGGCTTTTGATTTACCACGGTGTGATAACGACCTGTAACGGATTTGTATACCGTATGGGTGCAGCGCTGTTAGATCTAGAGCAGCCTTGGAAAGTGCTTTACCGGTCCAGTGATTATATTCTGGCACCGCAGGAACTCTATGAATGTGTCGGTGATGTTCCAAATGTCGTTTTCCCATGTGCAGCGCTTGCAGATGCAGATACGGGACGGATTGCGGTTTATTATGGATGTGCAGATACGGTAACAGGACTTGCTTTTACGACTATAGATGATATAATAGCGTATCTGAAAGAACATCACATATAACGATAACAGGAGGACTTATATGGACTTTTTGGATAAAAGGGTCATGGTAATCTGCCAGGAACTGGATAAGCTTAAAGTAAAGCAGAAATTTGCGATTGAACAATGGCAGTACAAAGAAGGATTTTTTCTGACGCCGCAGGAGGCTGATGACGATGCAGGCGAATGGCAGGTATTTGACAGCAGTTCGATGCACTGGTACGGCCCGGACCGCCACTGCTGGTTCCGTGTGGCTTATACAGTGCCTAAGGAGCTGGAAGGCACACGCATGTGGCTGCATGCAAGCACACAGATTGATGAAGCAGATTATGGAAGAAATCCCCAGTTTCTGCTTTTTGTAAACGGAGAGCCTGTTCAGGGTATGGATTTAAACCATATGGATGTGCTGCTTCGTGAGAAAGCAGAAGGCGCAGAGACGCTTGATATCCAGCTGCAGGCATATACCGGTACACTGCATACGGAATTCGCACTCCGGGCATGGATGTGTGAAATTGATGAACGCATTGAAAAACTTTACTACGATTTATGGGTGCCGCTGGCAGCATTTCCGCGCATGGAGCCGGAAAGCCAGGAGAGGCTCGCGCTGATGCATGCCTTAAATGAAACGGTAAACCTTCTGGATCTGCGGACACCGTATTCAGAAGAGTTTTACGCTTCCATTCAGGCAGCGTCTGATTATATCAGCAGGAAGATTTATACAGATCTGGCCGGATGGCAGGAAATTACCGCTTCATGTATCGGGCATACACACATCGACGTAGCCTGGTGGTGGACGGTAGCGCAGACAAGGGAAAAAACAGCCAGAAGTTTTTCTACCGTATTAAAACTGATGGAAGAATACCCGGATTACCATTTCATGTCCAGCCAGCCGCAGCTGTATGCATTTTTAAAAGAGCGTTATCCGAAGCAGTTTGAAAAAATCAAAGAGCGTGTAAAAGAAGGACGCTGGGAGCCGGAAGGCGGCATGTGGGTAGAAGCTGACTGCAATCTGACTTCCGGAGAATCGCTTGTGCGTCAGTTTATGCACGGGAAACGGTTCTTCAAAGAAGAATTCGGCGTGGATAACCGGATCCTGTGGCTGCCGGATGTATTCGGTTACAGCGGAGCACTGCCTCAGATTATGAAAAAGTGCGGCATTGATTACTTTATGACGACAAAACTGGCATGGAACCAGTTCAATAAAGTGCCATATGATACAATGCGCTGGCGCGGCATCGACGGTTCGGAAGTGCTTACGTACCTGATTACGACTCTTGATGTCGGACAGCCGGTGGAAAATTTCTTTACGACTTATAATGGAATGCTGCACCCGGATTCGATTATGGGCGGCTGGAAACGTTATCAGAACAAAGATATCAATGATGATATTTTAGTCTGCTACGGCTACGGCGACGGAGGCGGAGGCCCGGACCGCAAAATGCTGGAAACATCCAAAAGAATGCAGAAAGGCATTCGCGGAATTCCGAAAGTACGCCAGGTATTTGCAGGGCAGTTTTTCGATGAATTAAAAGAGCGTGTGGAAGGCGACAGAAGACTTCCGGTCTGGGAAGGTGAGCTGTATTTTGAATACCACAGAGGCACGTATACGTCGATGGCGCGCAATAAGCGCTCCAACCGCAAGGCAGAGCTGGGCCTGATGGATTTAGAGCTGCTGTCGGTTCTGGCATCCGGCCTGGCACCGGAGGCATTAGAATCCAAAACACTGCCGTATCCAGCCGCAGAGCTCAATGAAATCTGGAAAACCGTGCTGTTAAATCAGTTCCACGATATTCTGCCTGGTTCCAGCATTCGTGAAGTATATGAGGTTACAAAACAGGAATACGAAGAAATAGATGCACAGATCAGAGAACTGTCTAAAGAACGCATGCAGGCTGTTGCAGGAAACGGCGGCGGCGTGACAGTATTTAATACGGCCGGAAGCACCAGAAACGATACTGTGCTGCTTGGTGCATGCGGCGCAGATATACAGGCGTTAGCTGACAGCGAAGGAAACCTCTATCCGGTGCAGCAGACAGAAGAAGGCGCTATTGTTTATATCAGAAATCTGCCTGCGAAGGGATACCGTACGTTTGCAAAAGTAACACAGGCACAGCAGACAGACGTGTCGTTTGTGCTGCATGGGGACCGCATGCTGGAAACGCCGTTTTATACAATCGAGCTGGATGAGCATGGCTTCTTTACAAGAATTTATGACAAAGAAAATGACAGGGAAGTAGTAAAACAGGGTGAGCGGGCAAATCTGATCAGGATGTATGAAGACAAGCCGATTTACTATGACAACTGGGATATTGATATTTATTATACTGAAAAATTCTGGGATGCTGACTGCCTGGAGTCCATGGAATGGAGCCAGCCTGGCCCGGTGCGTATTACGCTTACGCAGACAAGGAAAATCAGCAGTTCCCTGATCCGCCAGAAGATTCATTTTTATGCACACTCAGGGAGAATAGACTTTGAGACATATGCAGACTGGAAAGAGCACCAGCATCTTTTAAAAGTCCATTTCCCTGTAGATATTCATACAGATGAAGCATCGTTTGACATCCAGTTCGGAAACCTGACGAGAAAGACGCACAGCAATACGAGCTGGGATAAAGCACGGTTTGAAAGCTGCGGACAGAAATGGATGGATTTATCCGAAGGACATTACGGAGTCAGCCTGTTAAATGACTGCAAATACGGACACTCTGTCAAAGACGCAAATATGGCTCTGACGCTGATTAAATCCGGTATTGAGCCAAATCCGTCAACTGACCAGGAAGAGCATTATTTTACGTATGCCCTTTATCCGCATGCTGAAGGCTGGCAGGAGGCCGGCACCGTGCGTGAAGCATACTGTCTCAACCAGCCTGCGCTTGTTACAGACGCAGGACAGCCGGGAAGAGCTTATTCACTGGCATCTGCAGACAAAGAAAATATAATTCTGGAAACAGTCAAAGCTGCAGAGGACGGCACAGGTACAGTCTACCGTATGTATGAGTCAGAAAATGCAAAGACAAAAGCACATCTGACAGTAAACCAGCCGTTTACAAAAGCTTATATCTGTAATCTGCTGGAAGAGGTGCAGTCAGAAGCAGAGGTGGAAGGCAACCGGATTGCGTTTGAATGCGGGGCATATGAAATTGTGACGGTGAAGACCGTATAGGGATACAGACAATCAGACGGCGGTGCAAACAGCAGAGAAACTGTCTGTCTGCGCCGCTGCAGCGCTGGAATGAGCAGAGAAGGGGAATGTATGTTGAAAACTAACAATCAGGTTATGATCGGTATAGACCTTGGAGGCACCGGTATTAAAATAGGAATTGTGAATGAGGAATATGAGATCCTTGCACAGACATCCATACCGACAAATGCACAGAGGCCATGGACGGAGATTATTGCAGATATGGGAAATGCAGCTGTAAAGCTGCTGAAAGAAAACGGATATGACACTTCGGACTGTCTGGGTGCAGGTGCCGGGTGTCCGGGAACGATTGACAGCGCAGGAGGTACGGTGCTGTATTCGAACAATATTCGCTGGAACAATGTGCCGTTTGCTGCAGAACTAAAAAAATATCTGCCGCTTCCGGTTTATATTAATAACGACGCCAACTGTGCAGCACTCGGGGAAGTAGCAAAAGGTGCTGCAAAAGGCTGCAGAAACGCTATATTTCTGACACTTGGAACAGGCGTAGGCGGCGGAATCGTCATTGACGGCAAAATATTTGAAGGCGGGCATCCTGGCGGAGCAGAGCTTGGACATATCAAAGCTGCTGATGAGGGCAGAATGTGTACCTGCGGCAGGGCAGACTGTCTGGAAGCATATGCATCAGCATCGGCTTTAATAAAAGACGCGAAAAAAATGGCGCAGGAGCATCCGGATTCCATGCTCTGCCAGCTGTGCAGCGGCGATCTTTCAAAAATGGATGCCAAAATCCCGTTTGATGCGGCACAGTCAGGCGATGCATGCGGCAGGGAACTGGTAGAAAATTATATCAGATATCTGGCTGACGGCATTACAGACCTTGCTAATATTTTCCGGCCGGATATTATCGTTCTGGGCGGCGGCGTATGTGCGCAGGGCGAAAATCTGACAGGGCCGTTGAATACATATCTGAAATCAAACTGCTTTGGTGCAGATGCAGCGTTTGTTCCGAAAGTCGTGACAGCAGAAAACGGAAACGATGCCGGAATTATCGGAGCAGCCAGCCTCGTAGGAATGCACACGGCAGGCAGTACAGCTGTAAAGGATTCCGATGAGCAGAATGCCGCAGGTACGCTTCAGAAGGAAATCCTGTTCCTGGAGCCGGTCTGTACACAGAATATCTGGGGCGGGAGCCGTTTAAGAGACGAATTCCATTACCTGGGAGCAGGAGACCATACCGGGGAATGCTGGGGAGTTTCCGCACATCCAAACGGTGACGGAGCCATTAAAAACGGAAGATTTGCCGGCTGCCGGCTTTCCGTTGTATGGGAAACACATCCAGAGTATTTTGGCAATTATGCAGGAGACCGCCTGCCGCTTATGGTCAAAATTATTGATGCAAAAGAAGACTTAAGCATACAGGTACACCCGGATGATGCTTACGCTGATGTTCATGAAAACGGTTCTTTTGGAAAAACAGAATGCTGGTATGTATTAGACTGCAATAAAGATGCATCGCTGGTAATCGGTCATCATGCAAAGACAAGGGAAGAACTGGCTTCTATGATTGAATCCGGCGCATGGAAAGAGCTGATCAGAGAAGTTCCGATTAAAAAAGGCGATTTTATCCAGATAGATCCCGGCACGGTACATGCAATCAAAGGGGGCAGCCTGATTCTGGAAACGCAGCAGAACAGCGATGTTACTTACCGCCTTTACGATTATGACAGGCTTCAGAATGGAAAACCGAGAGAACTGCATCTGCAAAAGAGCATGGATGTCATCACGGTTCCTGCCAAAGATGCGGCAGACAGCGTTGTATCGGTAGAAGGACTTGCAAAGAATCAGCTCAATGAGCTGTACAGCTGTGCATATTACAAAATATTTAAGATGGATGTGGACGGGGCATTTGAACTGCACGAGATGGAAAAAGACTGGCCGTTTCTGCTGGTATCCGTACTGGAAGGCAGCGGAATGGCAGACGGTTATCCGCTGAAAAAAGGCGACCATTTCATAGTGCCGTACAGATACGGCAGCTTATGCCTGAAAGGGGAAATGAGCCTGATGGCTTCTGTACCGGGAAGCACCTCTTAAAAACCAAAGCCTTGACTTTGAAAGTTTTATGTGGTATATTTTTAATGTAAAGATAGAAATATACCACGTTTTAAAGGAGGGCTTTTTATGAAATGCAGAATCAATATCTTAGGATTTTTATCCCTTTTAGCACTGATTGCTGTCCTGGGATGGCAGACGGACAATACCGGCCTGTACGGCTTTTTTGGCTTTGCATACTATATCCGTTACTTCTGGGTTATGCCGGATGAATTTTTCAGGCAGAACATGCAGAAAGCCGCTTCATGTGCGTTTATGTCACAAATGATTTCTCTGGTTCCTTTTATGTTTGTCTGCGCTTATATTTATGGCGCGGTAAAAGCAGTACCGATGGCTTTTGCGTTAAGTTTTGCAGTGTCAGTGCTGGCTTTTACAGGAGCTCTGACTGTACTGGAATGGAGAGAACGAAAGGGAGCAGTCAATGATTAAAAACCGCATAAAAGAATACCGTGCCAGATACAATATGAAACAGGAGGAGCTGGCCAGATTAACGGGTGTCCGCAGAGAGACAATTGGAAACCTTGAGAAGGGCAGATATAATCCATCGCTGGTTCTGGCATGGAATATCGCGAAGGTATTTCAGGTGTCCATAGAAGAAATTTTTATTGTTGAAGAAGAAAACTGACAGGATTTTCTGCGCAGCTGTATAATCTGCCGGAAAGTACTGGCTGCCCGGACACCAGCGGAACACAAAAAAGGAAAAAGTTTCTCCGCCTGGTGTCCGGGCAGCCAGTACTTTCCGGACAATCCTTTTAAACACTCTTTAGCATTTCTCAATCAGTCTTACATAAAATTCCACAATTTTTAAAAATGTTTTCACCGGGATATGTTCATTATTGCCATGAATCATAGCCCGTTCTTCTTTTGACAGCTTCATAGCGGAGAATTTGTACACTCTGTCTGTAATCCTGCAGTAATGCCACGAATCGCTGCAGGCCATCATCAGGTAAGGCGTTACCAGGGAATCTTTCCAGGTGCCGGCGACAGTCTGGCACAGACGCATCCATTCTTCGCAGGAAGTGTCTGATTCAGCAGAAGGATTTCTTCCTTCAAACACCGTGACTTCGGTCCGGAACCATTGCCGGATGAATGACCTGTTTTTCAAACCAGTCTGCCATAGCAGGACAGAAGGTGAAAAGAAGGACAGGGAAACAGAAATTATGGGAAAATTTAAGGATAGATGAACAGGCCGCTTTGCATTGTTTTGGAATAAGTACCAGTATATTTCAATGCCCCTGTATTGAAAATCAGGTGCAAATGTGTTAAAATTTCCCATAGAAGCTGTCTGATATAAAATCCTGGTTTCATAAATAAGCAGCAGTGAAACATGAGGCTGACAGATATGGCTGCAAAAAACTATTTATAAAAAGAGCAGAAATGTCTGCGGGTATCTTATCAGCCAGAGAAATTAAATAAAAAGGCGTCTGGCAGAAATCATGCTGAAAGGTTTGAATAATGATGGAAAAAGCGCTGAAAAACCCCAAAAAAACATATCAAAGGATAGGAAGGAAACAGCTGAGGAAGCTGTGGGAATGATTTTTGGCAGAATCACAGGACGGCTAGATGAAAAAGGCATGCGAAAAAAGCCTGGCTAAATATTTACAGAAAGGGAATCATTCTTTATGAAAGGAATTATGAAAAACCGGAAACTTGCATCCAGAATCAGTATTTTGACAACGATTATTACACTGTCCGGCATGCTGCTGCTTTGGACGATTATTGCTTCCAGCGCAGAGTCTACGGTTCGGGATAATATTACGAACCAGATGTCGAATGCAGTAGAATCCAGGGCTGTCATAATTGATGATTATGTGACGTCTGCAGAGGAATATCTGACGGCATTCGCTTTAAGCGGCGAGGTACACGATCTTCTCTCAGATCCCGATAACCCGCAGTTTACGGAAAAAGCGAGCCAGTATACGATAGACTTTGCAAATGTAAAGGGGATCTTTGAAGGACTCTATATTGCGAATCCTGATACATATGTACTGACACATACGGCTCCGGAAGCAGTCGGAATTACAACACGTGAGGGAGAATCGCTGAAAACCTTTCAGGAAACAATTCTGTCCACACGTGAGCTTACTAATCTTGGAATTATGGAATCTCCGGGGACAGGAAATATGGTGATTTCTATGTACTGTCCTGTTTATGAGCAGGATACATGTATCGGGTATGTGGGAGCCGGAGTATATGCAGACTGTTTAATGGATGCGCTTTTGGATTTGAAGCTCAAAGGACTTCCAGAGAGTAAATATGTTTTTATGAATGCAGAAACGGGCGTCTATCTTTATCATGACGATGATTCTCTGCTGAATACGGAAATAAAAGATAAGGGTCATCTGGAAATTATCAGCCGTGTCCGTGAAAAAGGTGATACCGGGGCGCAGACTTATACTTACCGGAATGATAAAGACAGAAAACAGCTTGCGGTTTATAAATATCTGGACAACAGGGGCTGGGTTTTTATGGTTCAGGCTGATTCCCGTGAGGTCTACCGTTCGGTATCGTTTGTGCGGGTTATGATGGGCGCAGCATGTGCAGGAGTAGCGGCTATACTGATTCTTGTAACGCTTTTGATATTAAAAAAGACTGGAAAAGAACTGATGGCTGTAGAAAAAGCAATTGCAGACCTGAGCGAATTTAATCTTTCGGCAGATGAAGGGCTGGAAGTATTTTATGGAAGAAAAGATGAAATCGGCCTGATTGCAGAAGCTGCGCATAACGTATGCAGTCATCTGCGGGCGGCGATTGAAGATATTGGCAGGATTTTAAGTGAAATTGCAGACGGAAATCTGTCAGTGGATGTAAGAATCAATGAAGGGTATTATATCGGAGGACTGAAAATGCTTACGGTCAGCCTGCAGGCGATACAGTCCAAACTGACAAAAGTGCTGACAGAGATTTCGAATGTCTCCTGCCAGGTCAATGAAGAAGCCGGCCAGGTACTTTCAAGGGCTGAATCGCTTTCACATGGAGCAGAAGAGCAGGCGGTATCCGTTCAGGCGCTTGGGACTGCGGTCAGCAACATCGAACAGCAGGCAGATTCTACTGCCCGGTTTGCAGGACGTGCAAAAGAAGAAAATATACTGACACACCAGAGAATAGAAACCTGCAGCAGCGACATGCTGAACCTTATGGATGCGATGCAGACAATAGATGAAAAATCAAAAGAAATCATAAAAGTAGTAAAAACGATTGAGGATATTGCTTCACAGACAAATATCCTTTCACTGAATGCAGCTATTGAAGCCGCACGCTCCGGCGAATCAGGCAAAGGATTTGCAGTTGTGGCCGAGCAGGTCCGTACACTGGCAGGCCAGTCGGCAGAAGCAGCCAGAAGCACAGCCGTTTTAATAGAAGAAACGGTCACAGCAGTGGAAACAGGAAGCCATATTTCAGGTATTACAAACCAGGCGCTGCAGCAGGTCGTAGCAAGTGCAAAGAATGTATCAGAGGCTGTAGATTCTATTTTTGAAGCCGCAGACGGCCAGTCAAATGCACTCAGCCGCATTTCACAGGAGCTGAAATGCATTTCGGATGTCGTTCAGGAAAACAGCAATGCTGTGAAAGATTCAGCGTCAGTCAGTGAAAAAATGTCTGAACAGGCTGCAATGCTTAAAAACCAGGTATCTAAATTCCAGCTGTAGATATCTTTAGCAGGAGGAAATCATGTCGGACAGCCGCTTGTTCAGGATTTTATATTATCTTTTAGATCACGGAAGCGCCACAGCCCCGGAACTGGCGGAAAAATTAGAAGTATCAGTAAGAACAGTATACCGGGATGTAGAAGCATTAAGCAGCGCGGGAATACCGGTTTATACAGAGCCGGGGAGAAACGGCGGAATATTTCTTCTGCATGGTTTTGTCCTGGACCGGGCGCTCTTATCTGAAAAGGAAAGACAGGAAATACTGACAGCGGTACAGAGTATTTCTGTTACAGGCTGTACTTCGGGGAAAGAAGTGCTGACAAAGCTTTCCGCGCTCTTCCAGGTGAATACCGCAGACTGGATTGAGGCAGATTTTTCACGCTGGGGAAAATCTGCCTTTGACCATGAAAAGTTTGAAACATTAAAAACAGCTGTGATACAGCATAAGGAAATAAAAATCGTTTATGAAAATTCAGACAGCAAAAGAAGCGAACGCATCATCCAGCCGCTGCAGTTATCCTATAAGTCGAAAGGATGGTATTTAAAAGTATTCTGCCTGGAAAAAGAAGATTTTCGCATGTTCAAATTAAACCGTATGTTAAAAATAGAGCTGCTGGAATGAAGAATACTGCAGATACTGCTTTGAAAACGGAGAGGTTACGTTTAAAGATACCATGGAAGAAATGATTGAGGCATGTGTACCGAATATGGCTGCAGCGAACCCGGATATGTCTGAAGATGAAGCAGGAAAAATTATGCGGGCCTGGTTTCCAACGCTTTGCTTTGAATCCTCATGTCCGATTCGCCAAAACATTTCATCTCTTCCCAAATGATAACTCATATTGTTATCTCTCCTGTCTATACTAAATTTTTGCACTTATAAATAATACCACAATCACATTTATTTTTCTATTACATTTTCATTAAATTTCTTCCGCTCTTCGTTTCATTCTTCCCTGGTGCCTGTTATGCTGCCGGCTCTCGTTCTGAAGCTCCCTCTCAAGGTTCTTCCTGCTGCAGCTGATTACCTCGGCATACGCTAATTCTGTTGCGGTCTCGATCTGCTCCCTGCTGATACTGTCATACTCGGACTGCAAAGACTGTATCTCCGCCCGGCGTCCGGGTAATTCATACATTGTCCATCCGCAGAATGCGTATGTACTGTATTTTATTCAATTATTAACAGATTATTATTGAAAATCAACATTAGACATAGTAACATATACCATGGAGAGGATAACAGGATTCATGTAATTCTACACATTTGGAGGAGAAGCATATGTTTAAAAAACTGGAAGGAATGCGGATGTAAAAGAAGCTGGATTTTGGTTATGCAGTTGTGATCAGTATGATGATTATTTCCGGTCTGGTAAGCTTTGCCGGATTAGGAAGCCTGTATTTTGAAGTGCATAGTGTAAATGAAATGCAGAAAGCGGATACAGCGGTGAAAGTATGCAGAATGAATGTAAATGTGGCGGCACGCGCTATTCTGCAGATGGCACTGAGTGAAGATACAGATACATACAGTGAATATCAGGGAATTGTGGAAGAGCGGCTGAACGAACTTTATAATGAAATTGAAATTCTGCAGAATGCAGACTTTCTGACAGATGAGATGTGCAGCCAGTATGTGGGGGCATTGAATGAATGGGGGCCTGTCGGCTATCATATTATAGAACTCATTGAAGCGGGAAATAAAGAAGAGGCGGTTACTGAACTATTTACGAATAGTGCACCAGCGCTGGAAAAAGTAGAAACAGCATCAGAACAGATTGATGAGGTAATTGCTGCAAGAAAGAAACGGGCTGTTTTTCTTGGACAGATTATTGCTGTAGTCGGATGTATTTCTATTCTTGCTTTTATAGCAGCAGCATCTCTGCTGGCAGCAAGAATCGGAAAGCGGATTGTGAAGTCTGTCCTGACACCTCTTCAGGAGCTTGAAGCAGTGGCAGGGGCACTTTCAGACGGAAACCTGCATTTTGAGCTGAAATATCAATCGGACGATGAATTTGGCGGTATGGCAGACCACCTTCGCAATGCTGTCAGCATCCTGTCTTCTTATGTGGACGATATTTCAAATACGATGCAGGAATTTTCTGACGGTAACTTTGACGTACGTCCGTCTGTGGAATGGAAAGGGGATTTTAGAAATATACATGATTCTCTGATGCAGTTTGAAGAAAGTATGGCGGATACGGTAAAAGGAATCCAGCGTGTGGCGGACCGCGTATCGTTTGATGCCCAGCAGGTAGCGGACAGTTCTGCAGGACTTGCCCAGGGAGCGGCAGAGCAGACTGCGATTACCAGCGATTTGTCGGCTACGCTGTCTTCTGTATCTGAACAGGTATCGCAGAATGCAGAAAATGCAGAACAAATCAGTATAAAAGTAGATGAGCTTGGCCAGGAAATTATTGACAGCAACCAGAAGATGCAGGAAATGGTAGATTCGATGAGTGAAATCAACGAAGCGTCTATGGAAATCGGCAAAATCATTGCTACTATCAATGATATTGCATCACAGACGAATCTGCTGGCTCTGAATGCGTCTATTGAGGCTGCACGTGCCGGAGAAGCAGGCCGGGGATTTTCGGTCGTAGCAGACCAGGTATCTGTGTTAGCAGCGCAGAGTTCTGAAGCCGCTAAAGAATCCACATCTCTGATAGGGACATCCGTCAAAGCTGTGGAAAAGGGCATGGTGATTGCAGATGAAACTGCCCAGCAGCTGAAACAGGTAGTGGATGATTCCAAGACTATTACAAAAGAAGTAAGCAGCGTGGCATCTGACCTGGAAGCACAGACGGATGCAATTACGCAGATTAACGACGGGGTAGAACATATTAACGATGTTGTCAGAACTAATTCCCAGGCTGCGGAAGAAAGCGCATCTGCCAGCCAGGAAATGAGCAGCCAGGCAGAAAACCTGGAAGGGCTGATTCGAAGGTTTAAGGTGGGAAAATTCAAATAATGAAAAGAGCAGGGGCTGCTGCACTAAGCAAAACATATACGGACTATATCTGGTATCGTTTTTCTTAATGCGGCAGCTCCGTTTATTTTTTCATTTGTCTGAAAAACAGCTGTGTGTTTTACCGGGCAGAAATTGGCAGGAGCCTGTGATGAATTTCTGACGGTTTTCTGGCTGCTTTTATTCTGAGAAAGAGCGGTTTAAGGAATATACTGTTCCAGTATATGGATAATTTTCTGATTCTGTACAGTCAGATGATAGGGAATAGCCGTTCCTTCCCGTTCGCTTAAAACAGAAATAAATTCTTCTGCAGTTAGTTCCGTCTGTTCATAAGAAGCTGTCCAGTCTAATATGCTAAACGTACAATCTTTCGAAACTGGCAGGCTGGCCAGAGATATGTCTTCATTATACACATAAAAACCAGAGTCTGTAACTTCTTCTTCAATGCCCAGACTTGCAGCGCGTCCGCTTGGCACAGTTACCCATTCGACGTCATCAAACGATACTGCTGTGCCGTCAAAATCTCTGATATAAGCCAAAATTTCTTGTGCAGGGCTGTTTGAATCAGCAGAGTCTTTTTTCGAAATGCCGTCTTGATCTGCAGGATTTTCTTGTGCAGATTCGTTTGAATCAGCAGAGTCCTTTTTCAAAATGCCGTCTTGATCTGTGGGGGTATCTTTCGAAATGCCGTCTTTGTATACAGTATCTTTTTCCAGATTGCTGGCAGCCGGACTGCCATCTGCTGCTTTTTCATTAGCAGTATTCGTTTTTGTCTGTCCTGTATCAGCAGAATTCTGTATGGACGGGGCGGATGGGTCTGTATGTTTTGGTCTGCTGTCTGTGTCAGCTGCCTCCTGCAGCATGGACTGTTCATGAAAAGAACATCCGAGGACACTCAGACTGAACGCTGCTGCTGCAGCAGACAGAAATAAAGCTGTATGTTTTCTGGTTTTCTGAGTTAGTATATTCTGCAGTCTTTTTTTCATAATCTGTTTCCCTCCATAAAACTGTGTGGATATGACAGTGCGTTTTGCGCAGCTTTTCTGCAGCGCAGATAAAAGAACCCTGGTATACGCCCTGCGATGTTCATAGTCCATACCCTGTATCACCCGTTCATCACAGGCAAGTTCCATAGCTATGCCGGCTTCTTTCTGCATCAGATGAACAAGAGGGTTGAACCAGTGCAGGGAAGCGGCTGCTGCAAACAGCAGTTTTGCATAGATATCCCGGTGCTTGAGATGGAGCAGTTCGTGCCTGCATATAAAGAATAATTCTTCTGAATCATACCGGGCTTCTGGCAGGACTAATAACGGATGATAAAAGCCCAAAATCATAGGACTGTCTGCTTTGGAATATTTTATAACAGATACCCAGCTCTTCACGTTCAGGGAATCTGATAATTCTTGGAGCATTTGCAATACGAAGCTGTCTGAAACGTATGTGCCTTCAGCCAGAATATCCTTTCGCAAATGCATGTAACTGTGTAAATGCATGACTGTAAAAAACAAGAAACCTGCCAGCCAGAGCATGGATACAGCATCTGCAAAGGAGATGCCTGTCTGGATTTTCCCGGAATGTGAAACAGCGGGAATGGACAGCTGCTGCGGGATTGTAATCGTAACTGCGGCATGCAGCCGGGAAGGGACTGGCGTATAAGATTCTGGTGCATGCAGGGCATGCCTGATCCAATAAGGCAGCTCTGCAGCAGCCTGCAAAAGCGCGGGAGCGTTTACAGGTATAAGAAGACGTATAGCTGGTAACAGCCAGAGCCGGTAAGTCCATTCCGCAGTACATTGTCTGCTGATAAGAGGAGATACAATAAACAGCATCAGTATGGCCAGGCTGGCTGGGAATGAGACTGATAAAGCAGTCAGGAACAGTGTTTTAATCATAGGGTCTGCCTCCGGAATAACGTATTTTGGAATCTGTATTATACTATGCAGGATATTTTTGTTATGCATCCGTATAATTATTATACAGATGCATAATAAAACTGTCAATAAAAAATACCAGTATTGTAAAAGAAAATTAAAAGTGATACATTATTATGTAGAAAAAAGTTGCTTTTTACCAAATTCTAAGGTAAAATATAATAAAAAATTATTATTGCGATAAAAAATTATCAGTATCTATGCAATAGAACGCACAGATCACATAAAAAGGGGGAAAGATATGAGCAGGTTATCAGTAATTTCTACGGACAAGGTAAATTCCACAACAGAAAAACTGATGAAGGAATTTACGCAGCGTATCATTGCGAATCCGCCAGGAGTCTGTCCGGTTGACATGCAGCTTGCATTTTTAAAAGTCTGTCATGCACAGACATGCGGAAAATGTGTTCCGTGCCGTATCGGGCTTGGAATTTTAGAGGAGCTGTTAGAGAGTGTGCTGGATAATACAGCTACAATGGAAACGCTGGAATTAATTGAGCATACGGCGATTAACATTAAGAATTCAGCAGACTGTGCAATTGGCTTTGAATCGGCACGCATGGTGCTGGCGGGATTTGAAGGATTTAAGGAAGATTATATTTCCCATGTCCAGGATCACCAGTGTACGGGTACATTTGAGCAGCCGATTCCATGTGTAACGCTCTGTCCGGCGAATGTGGATATTCCGGGGTACATTGCTCTGGCAGGAGAAGGACGCTGCGCGGATGCCGTGCGGCTGATCCGCAAAGATAATCCGTTCCCGACGGCCTGCGCATTAATCTGTGAGCATCCGTGTGAATCAAGATGCCGGAGGACGATGATCGATGATGCGATTAATATCCGCGGCATGAAGCATTATGTCATGGACCGGACACATGCCAGTGAGGTTGAGGTTCCGGCATGTGCAAAACCGTCGGGCAGGCGCGTGGCAATTATCGGCGGCGGGCCTGCAGGGCTTACGGCTGCTTATTTCCTGCAGCTGATGGGTCATCAGACGACTGTCTTTGAGGAAAAGGCACAGTTAGGCGGAATGCTGCGCTATGGTATTCCAAACTACCGTTTTCCGCGGGAAAGGCTTCAGGAAGATATCGGAGCAATTCTTTCTACGGGCGTGGAAGTAAAACTAAATACAGCAGTCGGCACAGAAGAACTGAGTGAGATTAATGATACATATGATGCAGTATTTATCGCAATCGGTGCCCATGCGGAAAAAAGGCTGAATCTGGAAGGGGAAGACAGCGGGAATGTCATTTCGGCAGTAGAGATGCTGCGCGAAATCGGGGACGATAAATATCCTGACTTTACCGGAAAGCGCGTCATTGTCGTAGGCGGCGGCAACGTGGCTATGGACTGTGCAAGAACAGCGATCCGGTCCAAGGCAAAGACAGTCAGCATTGTTTACCGCAGGCGTAAAGAAGATATGACAGCGCTTGCTGCAGAAGTAGAAGGAGCGATTGCAGAAGGCATAGAGCTGCTGACACTGAAAGCGCCTCTGCGTATAGAGGCCGATGAGTCAGGAAACGCGAGAGCACTCTGGGTACAGCCGCAGATTATAGGCCCGGTAAGGGGCGGAAGGCCTTCGCCTAGAAAAGCGGATAAAGAGCAGGAAAGGCTGGAATGCGATGTGATTCTGATGGCTGTCGGGCAGGATATTATCTCAGCGCCGTTTGAAAAGGCGGGAATTGCTACTAAACGCGGCCAGCTGCTGGCGGACGCTTCCGGCGCGTTAAACCGGGTAGGCATGTATGCCGGAGGAGACTGTGTAACCGGCCCGGCGACTGTAATAAAAGCCATTGCAGCAGGCAAAGCAGCCGCAGCAAATATCGATGAATTCCTGGGATTTCACCATGAGATTTCCGTAGATGTGGAAATACCGGAACCGCTTTTAAATGATAAGATTCCATGCGGCCGTGTGAACCTGGGTGAAAAAGAATCCTGGGCACGCAAAGATAATTTTGAAGGCATTGAATATACAATGAGTGATGAGGAAGCATTGCAGGAAGCAAGCCGCTGCTTAAGATGTGACCGTCATGGATGCGGCGTACTGAGGGGAGGCAGGCAGGACAGATGGTAAATTTGACAATTGACAATAAAAAAGTTCAGGTGCCGGAAGGCACAACTATTTTAAAAGCAGCTGCAATCGGCGGAGTCGAGATACCGACACTGTGTTTTTTAAAGGATTTAAACGAAATCGGCGCATGCCGCATCTGCTGTGTGGAAATCGAAGGCAAAGAAACACTTGCAGCATCCTGCAATACAAAAGTGGAAGAAGGCATGGTCGTATACACAAGCAGCCTGAAAGCGCATTATGCGCGCAGAATGAATCTGCAGATTATTCTCTCCCAGCATGATTTCCGGTGTGCAGCCTGCCAGCGCAACGGCAGCTGTTCTTTGCAGAAAATCTGTGCAGATATGAATATCAACGACGTGCCGTTTCAGCAGGATTATGAAAAAAGCGAATGGGATCTGAGTTTTCCGCTGATCCGAAACGCCGGCAAATGCATCAAATGCATGCGGTGTGTGCAGATCTGCGATAAAGTACAGTCACTGAATATCTGGGATATTGTCAATACTGGAAAACGTACAAGCGTCGGCGTATCAAAAATGCGTAAAATCACAGAAGCTGACTGCTCCCTGTGCGGGCAGTGCATTACACACTGTCCAACTGGCGCGCTGCGTGAGCGTGATGATGTGCGCAGGGTGATGGATGCAGTCAATGATCCGGAGAAAACCGTCGTAGTGCAGATTGCACCGGCCGTGCGGGCAGCCTGGGGCGAAGGATTAGGACTTTCCAGGGAAATGGCCACAGAAAAGCGTATGGCAGCAGCAGCCCGTGCACTTGGCATGGATTATGTATTTGATACAAATTTCAGTGCAGATTTAACAATTATGGAAGAAGCAAATGAATTTTTAGAGCGTATGGCACACCGGGACGATTACCAGTGGC
The DNA here is from genome assembly GCA_910580075.1 of uncultured Eubacterium sp. Classification (GTDB taxonomy): domain Bacteria; phylum Bacillota; class Clostridia; order Lachnospirales; family Lachnospiraceae; genus Eubacterium_J. Next base: position 28,935 of record CAJTVR010000021.1, read on the forward strand.
CGATGTTTACTTCCTGCTGTCCAGGCTGGGTGCGTTTCTTAAAATCACAGTATCCGGATATGACCAGACAGCTGTCCACTGCCAAATCTCCGCAGCAGATGTTTGGCGCAGTTGCAAAGAGCTATTTTGCCGAAAAAGTACTGAACGAAGACCCTGGGAACATATTCTGTGTTTCGATTATGCCGTGTACTGCGAAAAAAGCAGAGTGCGAGCTGCCAAACATAAATGATGCCGGAGCCGGCCGTGATGTAGACGCCGTGCTGACGACGAGGGAATTTGACCGTATGCTGCGCAGCGAGCTGATTAATCCGGCAAATCTGGACGAAGAAGAATTTGATTCTCCGCTTGGCACAGGTTCGGGAGCAGCCGTAATCTTTGGAGCGACCGGCGGTGTTATGGAAGCCGCGCTTCGCACTGCTTATTTTGCACTGAACAAAGAAAATCCGAAACCGGATCTGTTTCAGACAGTACGCGGGCTGGACGGCGTAAGGGAGGCCTCTGTTGAAATCGCAGGCGTGAAACTGCGCGCGGCTGTCGTGCACGGGCTTGGCAATACCAGAAAGCTGATGGAGCAGATTGCAGCAAAAGAAGCAGAGTATGATTTTGTAGAAGTCATGGCCTGCCCGGGCGGCTGTGCCGGCGGCGGAGGACAGCCGATTACGGAAGGCCGGGAAATGGCAGGGGAACGCGGTGCAAAACTGTACGAGCTGGATCAAAACAACCCGCTGCGCTTCTCTCACGAAAATCCGTCGGTTATAGCACTGTATGATGAGTATCTGGAAAAGCCGCTGTCGCATAAAGCGCATGAGCTGCTGCATACGGATCATGAAGGGTGGGAGATGCCGTCGTAAAGATCTTGTGACGGAATAGTTTAAAAATATTATGATATTCTAATGGGCTGTTACATTAAGTGATATGCTCCCTTCCAGGGTCACTTAGGAGGGAGCATATTTTATGTGACAGCATCATTCTATTGTCAGGGTAATGCGTACTGGCAGCCTGCTGTCATGAGCTGTATTGCACTTTCATTACAAATCATTTATTATAGGAATATGGAAAATAGATCTACGGCTGGAGAAAGGAACCTCCGGGAAATAAAGTAAATTCTGTGAAGACCCTGTACAGCTAAAGACTGCAGCGATGGCAGTTCTTATGGGCAGCACTGAAAACAAAAAGTGTTCAAAATTACTGGATGATGTAAAAATAGAAACAAACTATAACAATATGTTATCTTTAATCATTCTATTACAAATACTTTTTTTTGCAACCCAAAAGCAAAAAAATAGTAAATGTGCTAAAAATTACTCATATAATTCGTTTCAGAATTGTTACAATTCACATAAAAAATCCCATTCCTTTTCAAAGTTACCATGACAATTTAACAATTCCGGAAATGGAAATTTATTTTGGGCACAGTTTCCGTTTTGATACAGAAAAAAATGTTTTTCTTTTATTTTATGCGGGTTTGAGAGGGTCAGACTATAAATGAAATGCATAACAATTGTTATAAAATGTTATGCATTTTAATTCCGAAACACGGCTAGAAGGAAAGGGGGAATGAAAAATACTGGTATAGGACATCTTGCAGGTAAAAATATACAAAAGTGTGTGGCACAGCCTTTCGCAGCCTTTTCATACATAGGTAATAGTGAAAGACCAGCCATAAAAGCAGTAACAGTTCTTGAACTGTTATGGAAAGCATGCAGATATTATACTGCAGCAGAAAGGGTGAAATAGGAATGAAATTTAGTATTTTGGCAAAAAAAGGGATTATTATTGGACTTTCCCTGTTCCTGGCAAGCGGAACATTTGCGGTATCAGCGGTTTCTGCTGATTCTGAGACGACAGAGTTTGCCGTAGCAGGTTCAGACGGATCGTCGGGCAGCCAGGCCGGAGGTTCGAACCAGGGCGGCGAATCATCGGATAGTGATACGCCAGGCGGCAGTACAGGCGGCAGTACAGGCGGCAGTACAGGAAGCGGCGGATCTTCATCTTCTGGCAGCACAGGTTCTGGTACGACAGGAAGCAATACTGGTTCGACGGGTACAGGAAGCGGGACAGAGACTCCTGGCACAGGAAACGGGACGGATACACCTGGTACAGACAGCGGGACGCAGCCGGCACCGGATACAGGAAACAATGCATCCGGACAGCTGCCATCGGCTGAGGTTCAGGTTCAGGACGGCGTACAGTATGTGATAAAAGAAGACGGCTCAAAGGCAAGCAGAGAATTGTGTAAAACAGAAGACGGGGGCATGGTATATGCAGACGCAGACGGTAAGGTAGTTACAAGCAAAACCGTTTCCATCGGCAATAAAAAATATTATGCCAAAGCGTCTGGTAAGATTGCGCAGAATGAACTGGTAACGAAGCCGAACGGCACGGTTATTTTTGCAACAGCCGACGGCAGCATAGCTACAAATAAGATTGTTACGGCAGGCGGAAAGAAATACTATGCCAAAGCATCCGGGGCGATTGCAAAGAAGGAAATGGTGACAAAAGCTAATGGAACCATGGTTTATGCGAATGCCGACGGCAGCATAGCTACAAATAAGACTGTTACGGCAGGCGGAAAGAAGTACTATGCCAAAGCATCCGGAGCGATTGCAAAGAAGGAAATGGTAACAAAAGCTAATGGTACTACGATTTATGCAAAAGCGGATGGTTCCATTGCCAGAAATGAAATTGTAAAAGTAAAAGGGGCAAAATATTTTGCCAATAAATCGGGCGCTATTGTGAAGAACAAATGGGTCAAAGCAGGAAATGTCAGATATTACTGCAATAAAAACGGTAAAATTACAAAAACGCAAAAAGTGAGATAATTCTTCATCATTAGAAATATAGAAAGGCGGGTTTTGCGCAAAAGCCAGAACCCGCGCTTTCAAGGAAGAATCATATTGAAAAATGAATGAGTGGCTGATTGGAATCTGTGCTGTATCGGCAGCCTATGCAGCTGCAGGATCTTTTATATACAAGTATATACAGCGGGAGAACCGCGAAGAACGGCTGTTATTTTTGCAGGCGGCGTTTATATTTCTGGCAGTGTTTTTAAATCTGTATCTTGGCTCCTATTCTTCATTTGGAGACGCCGGCGATTTTGAAACGATGTTAAGGCATCTTGGAACAAAAGGATTTGCGGATATTTATGCGAAGGGAGACATTCAGTATCCGCCGCTGTTCTGGTTTTTGTATTATGCCGTATATCATGCGATGACATTTCTTGGAATACCTATTGATGCGGGAATACGTGCGTTTGTGCTTGGCATAAAACTTCCCTGTATGGTCATGGAGTTTGTTATTTTATGGATGATCGCAGGGTGTACAGGCGGCAGTCAGAAACAGGGCAGACAGATGCTGCTGTGTTATGTATGCCTGCTGAATCCGGGAATTCTGCTTACAACGGGATTTATCTGTCAGGTAGATATGCTTTATACAGGTTTTCTGGCAGTAACTGTATATCTGTTAATGGCAGAGAAGCAGATTCTTTCGTATTTTAGCTTTGCAGCAGCTGTTTTGCTGAAATTTCAGGCAGTATTTCTGACACCTCTTGTGCTGCTTGTATCTGTACAGCAGGTAATCATGCAGAGATTTACATGGAAAAGGTTTTTTAAGGTGCTTACGGGCGGTCTTCTGGCAGTCGGCGCGATCTTTGCGGCCTATATTCCGATGATTCTGGAAAAGAGTGCCGCAGCAGGGCAGGCTGGGTTTTTTGATAATTTCACAAACAGCATCAAGAGCTTTGGAAAGGCGAGCCAGAATGCATGTAATTTCTGGATGCTTGCAGGATATAACCAGGTGCCGGCTGATGAGATGTTCGGGCTGTTTTCCTGCCGGGTCTGGAATGTATGCTTTATTGTGGCAGTAACTGCCGCAGCTGTCTTTCTTTTTATCAGAAGACGGAAAGAGACAAGTGCATATCCGATGCTGGCGGCGTTTCTGACAGCCGGGGTATATACGTTTGCTGTAAAAATGATGTCCCGCTATCTGTATCCCGTTCTGTTTTATCTTTATCTGGCTTATGTATGCAGACCGTCAAAAGCAAGGTTTCGGTGTGCCATGGTTTATTCGGTACTGTATATCTTCATTGCAGGAACAGATTATCTGGTATATCCATGGAATGTATATGACAAGGAACGGATACTGCCTTATCTGGTATCAGCAGCCAGCGTTGTGTGTTTTGCTTACCTGGCGTATATGATCTGGAATGAAGAAAGAGAGGATGCAGAAAAAGGCTCAGCGGGCAGTAAGGTTCTGGAATAGGAAAGAGAAGCCGCAGGCACATACTGCAGTCTGAATAAATCTGGATTATGCAGCACAAGCCGTACAGACAGATGGTATCAGCAGTCAGAAAAGGAATAAAACATGGTTTTTTTTACGATAGGAATTGCTTCCTATGATTATGCAAAATATATTAAAAAAGGACTGGATGCAGTTAAAAACCAGACATACAAAAATTATGAAATATTAATCAGCGATGACGCTTCTACCGATGATTCACAGGCCGTGATTCAGCAGTATATGAGGGATAACCCGGCGCTTAAAATCCGGCTGATTGTGAATGAAAAAAATGAAGGACTGGTAAGCAATAAAAATAAACTGATTCGGGAATGCAGGGGAGATTATCTGCTTTTATGTGATGCGGATGACTGGATGGACAGCAGATGTCTGGAAAAAATGGCAGAAATTATTGAAAAGGAACATCCAGACAGAGTGATGTCTGAAGTAGCACATGTAAATGAAAATGGAAAAATCATCCAGACGGAGCATCTCGTGGCGGGACAGACAATGTGGGGCTGGAACCTTCATCATGGGTGCGCAGTCCGCACAAGCCTGCTCAGAGAACATCAGATTCAGATCTGCGGAGAGCATGATGATATTTATTACACAATGGAAGTGTCAAAGTATTGCACGAAAGTATCTTATATCAGGGAGGTGCTTTATTACTGGCTGGTTCATACTGATTCTGAGAGCAGGCACAGGAAAACAGACCGTCTGGCGGTCAGCGGATGCATCTGGCTGTTAAATTATATAAATGAAAGCATATTCTGGCTGAAAAATGCCGGGGGGGGGGTATAAAGAAGATGCAGAGGAGCTCCGGTTTGTCAGATTAAAAATTTACTACTATTTTATTTTGTTTATTTATCAGAAAGGCAGTCTGAAAAACAAATGGTTTTTGTACCGGAATCTGCATCAGCAGATGAGAGCATCCGACAAAAATTATCTTCACAGCCGGTATCTGCACAGAGGATCAGCGCCGATACTGCGGCCGTTTACGATGCGGATGATCCGGCTGTGTGTATTATTAGAACATCTGCATGCAATGCCTCTGGCTCTGACAGGCTGGCATATGTTAACGAAGGCTGTATTTTTTGGATAAATGCAGCAGGGAGGTGAAGGATGCAGAAAAAAGCTGGGATTAAAATTTGTGCTGTTTATTATATGGCTGCATTAGCTTTTCTGGAAGCATTTATTCTGGGGGCAAATGAAGGCAGGCATGAAACGGCAGGAAATATATTTTTTTTCTGCATGTTTCTATTTCTTGCCATTGGGAGTATCTGTTTTCTGGAATACAGCGCATATTTTTCACAATGGCGCAGACAGATGTCAGCATTATATCTGACAGCAGCGCTGTTTTGGGATGTGAATTTTTTATATGGAAATGCTGTTTATACGGCTGTCAGCATGGCCGGAATTGTGGTATTAAATCTTTCCTGCCTGCTGTTTGCGGCAGCAGCGCTGAACGATCCGAAGGTATGGGATATCTTTGGTGTCATACGGAAAAATCCTGGAATATGCTGTGTGGAAATCCTGGCTGCGCTTTTATATAGGCAGAATTTTGGCAGATGGTTTTTAGGAGACGCCTATACATATTACAGTTCAGTAGCTGCAAGCGCAGGCAGCTGGGATTTTTCACTTCATTCGCTTTCGGCTTTTTTAATGGGCGGGCATACATCCTATGCATATGCGGCATTGTTAAGCATCGGAGAGCTTTTGTGGCATGAAGACGGCAATGGAATCCGCATGGTCAGCGGTATCCTTTATCTGGTTACGACAGGAGCTTTTTATGCCGTCTGCCAGTACATATTCGGGAAAAAGCAGCAGAAAATGAATGTGCTGCTGGCGGCCGTATTTGCGGTGTCCCCGCTTGTATTTGGAATTTCGTATAGTGTGAATTCGGATTTTCCGCTGCTTTGTTTTTTTACACTCTTTGTGTATGCGGCATTATATAAAAAACGGATCTGGCAGTGGGTCTTTGTACTGGCTGTCTGCTTTTCAAAAGAAACCGGAATTGTGATGATTGCCGGGTATTACATAGGAGAGTGTGTATATGCTGCCTGGAACGGGACAGGACAGGTGAGGCGCTTTTTGGGCAGAGCCTTTCGGGAAGCGTTCCGCCTGCGGCATGTGATGCAGTATGCCGGGGTATTCTTTTTCCTGATTTCTGCTGTCTTAAGCAATGCCGGGTGGATGAAGAATTTAAGAGGTACAGTAAACGGCGGTACAGATGAACTGGAAAATATTGTAACAATGTGGCATTATCCGTTTTACAAACTCAGCGAGCTGTTTGTTATGAATTTTGCATGGATACTGCCGGTGCTGGCCGCTGCAGCAATCGTCCAAAAGACGGTATTTATAAAGTTCAGTCAGGCAGGGCTGGATAAAGCAGGCAAAAATGCAGGGCTGAATCAGGCAGGAAAAGAAACAGATTTGAATCAGGCAGAGCAAAATGCAGGGCTGAATCAGGCAGGCAAAAATGCAGATTTGAATCAGGCAGGAAAAGAAACAGATTTAAATAAAGCTGATCTGAGGAAAACAGGTAAAGAAGCATTGTTTCCGCTGGTGTTTTCTTTTGCTGCGTTTCTTGGAATCAGTATCGGATATTTTACGTATGTCCATTACCGCTACATGCAGCCCGGCATATTTTTTTACGTACTGCTGCTTGGCCGCGTTTCCTGTATGATATTTAAAAAAGAGGCAGCCAGACACTGGGCGCTTCTTGCAGCAGCTGTTTTGTTTCTTTCACAAAGCTATATAACCTGGGACCCGGTGACGTATCTTTTGTATCCGAATGTGGAAACCGGGCGTGGAACGGTAGTGAGTACGAGACGTTATTTTTATGGCGGAGAAAACTATGGATACGCATATATAGAAGGAGATGACGAGCTTCTTTCGGAACATTACCAGAGTGAGGGCATGGAATATAACAGAGAGCAGCTTTTGCGCCAGAACATGCTGGAACAGGCGTTTTCGGGTATCGGGTATGGGAATGGCGACCTGATTGTGCTGGATATGTTTGGCGGGTGGAAGGAAAACACATGCTATCAGTTATTCGGGCATTCATATCCGGTATACTGGGACGAAGATAAAAAGACTGTTTCCAGCGAACAGGGGGATTGTGAAATTCAGTTTATGATTGCAGCCCGGGAGATTGATCTTAACAGTTTTCATCATGTGTATTATTTCAAATTTCCATACAATCCGTACCGGAAAGATGATTTTACAAAGGAACATGAGGTAATCAGACAATGGGAGTTTACAGAAGGAAGATGGAGCATGGAAGTTTATCAGGTGAAATAAAGCCGGATCTGCCGTCATGGATGAAAGGGAAAGGGCATACATATGCAAAAATCTACTGTTTTCTGACAGCCTGGTTTCTGGCGGCGCTTGTATTTACGCTGATTTATTCACACAGTGCCAATATCGGGAGTTATTTTATTACAGACTGGCTGGATACGGGCATGGATTTTTTCAATTCCGTTGAGAATACCAAAGGAGGACATCCGTATACACAGTTTCAGACGCTCTATCCGCCGCTTGCAAATCTGTTTTTCTGGATTGTGCAGGAATGTGTTCCCAGGGAGCTTACGGACAGCTGGCCGGACAGCCTGGCCGGAGCGGTTGCGATGCGGGGGACGGCTTTTGATTTGCGGGTTTTCCAGGTTACTGCATTTGCATTTATCCTGTTTGCCGCTGTGGCAGCCTGCCTTATGGTGTCTGTAAGCAGTTATTGTTTTGAAAATGCCAGAAAGGGCATGGTATTCGGGCTGGCGCTGTTATTCAGCTATGGCAGCATGTTTGCTTTTGAAAGAGGCAATATCATTCTGTATGCGTATCTGTTTCTGATGATATTTCTGCTTTTTTATAATTCAAATCAGAAATGGCTGCGGGAGCTTGCATACCTGTCGCTGGCTGTTTCCGCGGGGATTAAACTGTATCCGGCAGTTTTCGGGGCTCTTTTACTGTATCAGAAAAAATGGAAGGATGCCCTGCGTCTGATCTGCTATGGCTGTGCGGCTGTGTTTCTGCCGTTTATAAAATTTGACGGACTGAGAGGAGCCGTAATCTGCTTTCAGACTGTAGCAGGGTTTGCAGATACTGCGGCTGCTGCGGCAAATCCGGTGTCGCCGTATGCGGTAGACGGATATTCGGCTGAGAATCTGCTAAAAAGCATTTATTTTCAGTTATCCTGTATAGTTCCGGCGGACTATGAGCGTCTGGCAGACGGGATGCATGGGTATGCAGGAATCATAAAATGGCTTTTGATTGCGGTTCTGGCGGCCGGGACAGTTATTTTGAAAGAAGAATGGAAAAAACTGCTTGCGTTTGGAATGATTATCTTATTTATTCATAAATCTGCCGGATATACGCTGCTGTTTGTGCTTCCGTCACTGGTTATGCTGTGCAGGGAAAACAGGGTAACCCGTTCAAACAATATTTATTTTCTGCTGCTGTGCGTGATGCACCTGCCGCTTCCGGTTATGATTCAGCTGGGTGTTCACGAAATCAGCCTGATCCGCATTCTGCACTGTAATGCAGTGACAGCAGCGGCAGTGCTTCTGACAGCTGATACGGTCAGGACAGCCAGACAGAACCAGTATTTTCATATTCGAAGAAAGGCACAGGCATGAAGCATAAATTAAAACATAAAAAACGGCGGCTATGCATAAGACCTGGATGTATCTGTTTTATATTTCTATGGATTCTTCTGTTTCTGCCAGCAAACAGGATGCTGATGGTAAAGCGTTCGGATGGTACGCTTCCGGCGCTGGATTTGCGGTATCAAAAAAAGAATACGACAGATGTGTTATTTCTGGGGCCAAGCAGGATTGGGCTTGGAATCTCCTCAGATACGCTCTGGGAAGAATATGGCATAGCAGGCTATGTGCTGTGGGGCAGTGCACAGCCGCTGTGGAATTCTTATTATCTGCTTATAGAAGCGTTAAAAACGCAGAGTCCAAAGGCTGTGGTACTGGAAACATGCGCTGCCGGATACCAGTATGAGTATCAGGATGAGGAAAGGCAGATTGTAAATACATGCGCTCTGCAGCCTGGCATAAACAGATGGAATGCGGTAAAAGCATCCGGTCCTGTTTCTAGGTGGATTCCGCTGTTTCTGGGATTTCCATTGTATCATACAAGATATGCGGAACTTACGCAGGAAGATTTTTTACATTTTTTCTGGAACGAAGATGCTGTGAACCGGAAAGGCTCCGCAGCAGCTTACGGAATCCTGGAAGGGGCGGATCAGCCGTCGGATCAAAATCCAGTTCAAAAAACGGACATAGATTCAGATATAAATCCGAATCAGAGGATGCCGGCACATATTCGTACCAAAGGAGCATTTTATCTTAGAAAGATTATAGAGGAATGCAGCAGGAAACAGATACAGCTGATGCTTGTCAGCATGCCGGTACCGGATACAGACATAGAAAAGCCGTATTACGAAGCGGTCAGCAGTATTGCGGATGAATACGGAGTGCCTTATTACAATTTTAATGAGATGTGGGAACAGACAGGACTTGAAATGACGGATTTTTATGACACCATGCATCTGAATGCATATGGGGCCAGAAAGTTCTCAAAGGTCTTTGGCAGCCTCTTAAAAGAAACGTACGGCCTGACAGACCGCCGCGGCAGCGAAGATTACGACAGCTGGGAGCAGAACGCAGTGATACATAAAAACGAGTACATTCACCGAGCCATTTCAGTAGAGAAATATTTTACGGAGCTTGAGGATTCAGACCGCATCGTGCTGGCTGTGGGATATGGAAACTGGGAGCCTTCAGACCAGCTTTCTTATATTCTGGAAAAGCTGGAACTGCTCGGACTGGATACTTCCGGAATCGAAAAGGGCGTGGAGGTTCACAGTATCCTGCCGGCAGATGAAAGCAGGCATCAGGAAGATGTACAGGATGAGGCAGCGGATCAGGTAATGGATGCAGAAATTGCCGGGATAGAGGTTTCTATCAGACGGGATATGCAGGGAATGGGTATTCTGATCAACGGGCAGAAGAAGTATACGTTTCCGTCGGCAGGGATTGCGGTTATCGTCTATGATACAAATACAAAACAGTGTATTGATGGAAGTACATTTCTGCGTGCAGACGGATGGGAGAAGATCATCCACTGGAATCCATAACAGAATGGAAGCAGATACATTTCTGCATGCAGACGGATGGGAGAAGATCATCCACTGGAATCCGAAACAGAATGGAAGCAGATACATTTCTGCATGCAGACGGATAGAAGCATGATCCGCTGGAATCCATAACAGACCGGAGGAAAAAGAGTTGGAGAAAAGTCAGATTGATCTTTATGGCGAAAAAAACGATACCCTGGTAAATACCATGGTGATGAAATCTGGTGAATGAAGATGAAAGAAGTAAGTCTGCTGGACTGTACACTCCGTGACGGGGGCTATGTAAATGACTGGGAGTTCGGGCATGATAATCTGGTATGTATTTTTGAACGGTTAGTCAGCGCCGGTACTGAGTTTATTGAGCTTGGCTTTATTGACGAGCGGCGTACGTTTGACTATAACCGGAGTATTGCGCCTGATACGCAGAGCTTTCAAAAGATTTTCGGCGGCCTGGATAAAAAGGATACAAGACTGGTCGGAATGATTGATTTTGGAACATGCGGTATCGGTCAGATTCAGCCCTGTGCGGATTCGATTTTTGACGGTATCCGGGTTATATTTAAAAAACATGCAAGGAAAGAGGCCATGGAGTTCTGCCGGCAGCTAAAAGAGTTCGGCTATCTTGTATTTGTACAGCTTGTCTCCATTACAAGCTATCAGGATGACGAACTTAATGATTTAATGCAGCTTGCAAATAACCTGAGGCCTTATGCAGTATCTATGGTGGATACGTACGGGCTGCTGCAGCAGGAGAATCTGCTGCATTATTTTACACAGCTGGACCGCGGGCTGCATCCGGATATTACGCTGGGCTATCATTCACATAATAATTTTCAGCGGGCGTTTGCCAACTGCACAGAACTGCTGTCCCAGGTAACAGAGCGCAGGCTTCTGGCGGATGCTGCGATATACGGAATGGGAAAAAGCGCCGGCAACTGCCCGGCAGAACTGCTTGCCATGTATTTAAACGACCATTTCCATAAACATTATGATATTACGCAGATACTGGAAGCGCTGGATGTAAATATTATGGGATTTTACAGAAAAAAGCCCTGGGGATACAGCATGTTTTATTATATTGCAGCACTGCACCGCTGTCATCCGGACTATGCGGCATATCTGATGGAGCAGAGAACACTGTCTGTCAGGCAGGTCCATGAAATATTAAGCCGCCTGGAACAGTACGGGGATAAGCAGCTGCTGTATGACCAGACCCTGATTGAGCGGCTGTACCTGGAATACCAGAGCCAGATCTGCATTGATGATAAATTAGAGATTCAAAGGCTGGCGCAGGTGTTTTCTGGCAGAAAGATGCTGCTGCTCGGGCCGGGAAAGAGTATTGCTGTGCAGAAAGAGAAGATCTGCCGCTTTATCAGGCAGAATGCCCCGTTTATTATAACCGTTAATTATCTGCCGGACGGCCTGCCAGCAGACTGCCTGTTTCTAAGCAATGCGAAAAGATATGTACAGCTTGCTTCTGCCCTGCTGCGCAGAAAAGATTCACTCAGAATGATTGCAACAAGCAATGTGGATGCAATAGGCGGACAGGAATTTGACTATACGCTGGATGTGTCCAGTCTGCTGGATCAGAATGCAGAAGTGATTGACAATTCTTTTTTAATGCTTTTGAAGGTTATGCTCAAAACAGGTGTTTCGCAGGTAACGCTCGGCGGCTTTGACGGATATCTGGGAGACAGCAGCAAAGATTATATCAAAGAAGAAATGGAATATGAGTTTTCCAGAGAGAAGGCAGAACGGATGAATGCATACGTGAAAACGGAGATTGAAAAGCTGAAGCAGCAGATCGGGATTACGTTTTTGACGGATTCTCTTTATCTGTAATAAAAACGGCAGAGAATATGATGATTTTAAAGAAGATACAGCGGATTGTATTTGAAAGTAAAGACATTCAGAAAAGTACGTATCTATGGAATACAGCCGGCGGCATGATTCTTGCCTTTCAGTCTGTTTTGATACTTGTATTTCTGACACATACGGCAGGGATCGCAGAGGCTGGTATATTTACACTGGCATATGCAAATGCAAACCTGTTATTAAATATCGGAAAATTCGGAATGCGTAATTTTCAGGTAACGGATGTTACGGCAGCATATACATTCAGGGAGTACCGGGCATCAAGAATGGTTACCTGCATGGTGATGCTGGCTGTTTCTTTGATTTATGCGGTTTCTGCCTGGCGGGGAGGATACTCTTTTGAAAAAAGCCTGATTATGTTTCTCATGGCTTTGTTTCGGATGCCGGATGCCATAGAAGATGTATATGCTGCGCAGCTGCAGAAAAAAGGCAGGCTGGATGCGGCTTCAAAGGCAATGACGTTCCGGCTTGCATCAGCTTTGCTGGTATTTCTGGCAGGGACGCTCATTACAGGAAAGCTCCTGACATCCCTGACGATGGCCGTATGCTGGACTGATCTGGTGCTGTATGCGGAAATAAAAGTATTTGATGAAAGAGCAGAAGGCAGCCAGGGCAGGCGGGACTTATTCAGTCGGGCAGCCGGTATCTGCCTGGAATGTTTTCCGCTTTTTGCAGGGGATTTTTTATCCTTTTATATAACAGCCGCACCCAGATATGCCATAGATGCCTGTCTCGGCGACACGGTGCAGGCGCAGTATGGATTTATTTTCATGCCGGTTTTTGTTATTTCGCTTTTAAATGGGTTTTGGTTTCATCCGATGCTGCACCGTTTATCGCAGGCATGGGAGGAAGGACAGACTGAAATTTTTTTTAGAAATATCAGGATACAGACGGTGCGTATCGCTGCAATTACGGCTGTATGCATGGCAGGAGCATGGATTTGCGGAATCCCGGTGCTTTCGCTGCTGTACAATACGGATTTATCGCCGTACAGGGGCCAGCTGATGATTCTGCTGGCAGGCGGAGGATTCTGCGCCGGCTGTGCACTGCTTGGCGCTGTTATTACGATTATGCGGAAACAGAAATGGATGCTGTATGGCTATGCTGCAGCTGCCCTTGTGGCACTGCTTTTTGCAGAAAAATGTGTAAGGATGACCGGAATTACCGGCGCATCCATGCTGTACACGGGGCTGCAGGCAGGGCTTGCGGTTTGTTTTACGGGAATCATGATGTGCTGTAAAAAAGAATAATTTCCTGACAGGGACAGGCGTATGGGCAAATTATTTATCGGTGAAAAGAGACATAAAGTATACAGATTGAAGGTGGCATATGAAAGTTAAAATTTCTGACTGGATTGCTGATTTCCTGGCAGATCAGGGAATCCGGTATAATTTTACAGTGCCGGGCGGGGGTGCTATGCACCTGAATATGTCGCTGGGCCATAAAAAGGGGATGCATAATATATTTGTGCACCATGAACAGGCGGCGGCAATGGCGGCTGAGGCATATTACCGGACGGCGAATGAGCTGCCAGTCGTCTGCTGTACGACAGGACCGGGAGGCACGAATACACTGACGGGAGTTCTGGGAGCATGGCTGGACAGTATCCCGATGCTGGTCATAAGCGGCCAGGTGCGTTATGCAACGACGGCACGTGCGGCAGGTATTCCGGTACGTGCGATGGGAGACCAGGAGTATGACATTACGCCTATGGCGGCGCATATGACAAAATATGCACAAATGGTATATGAGCCGGAAAAAGTGAAGTACCATTTTCAAAAGGCGCTGTACCTGGCACTGCACGGAAGGCCGGGGCCTGTCTGGCTGGATATTCCGCTGGATGTGCAGGGAGCGCTGATAGACCCGGATGATTTTTTGGAATTTACACCAGGCGGGCCCGGGGAAGCGGATGAGGAACGGTCTGTAACGGATGCACAGATACAAGAAGTGACAGATAAGGTAAAAAAGGCAGTACGTCCGGTATTTTATGTCGGGAATGCAGTACATACGGCGGACTGTGCCGGACTGATGCGCGAAACGGCAAAAAGGCTTGGCATTCCGGTCGTTACCGCGTGGAATGCAACGGATTTAATCCCGCATGATGATCCTATGTTTGCCGGAATTCCGGGACTGTTAGGAGACAGGCCGGGCAACTGGGCGGTGCAGAATGCGGATCTGATCCTGTCCGCAGGGTGCAGGCTTGGCTGCAGGCAGGCTGGCTACGATGTGCGCAGCTGGGCTAGGGAGGCGTATGTCATTATGAATGACGCCGACCCGTATGAGCTGAAAAAACCTAGCATTCATGTAGAAATGCCTGTACAGGCGGATGTGTCGCAGTTTCTCGCAAAACTTTGTAAAGCGCTAAAAGAGCCTTTAAAGCCGCATGAGGAATGGATGCAGGTCTGCAGGCAGTGGAGAAGGAAATATCCGGTTGTTACAGAAAAACACTGCAGGCCGGATATGCCTGTGAATCCGTACTGTTTTCTGAAAGAGATTAGCAGCGCTGTTTCAGCAGACCAGCATATTGTACTGGGAAACGGAACGCCGCAGGCCTGTCTGCATGCCATTAAAATCAAAGAACATACAAGGCTGATCTGCAACAGCGGGGCGGCGAGCATGGGATACGGACTTCCGGCAGCGATTGGCTGCTGCTTTGCAGCCGGGAAAAAAGATGTGGTGTGCCTGACCGGGGACGGAAGCATACAGATGAATCTGCAGGAGCTGCAGACGATTGTACACCATAAGCTGCCCGTCAGGATATTTATCATAAATAACGGGGGCTATCATTCGATGCGCCAGACGGAGGAAAATCTGTTTCCTGAAGATTCAAAGGTTGGTATCGGGCCGGAAAGCGGGGATCTTAGATTTCCGGATATGCATAAAATCGCGGATGCATATGGTATTCCGTATTTTTCTGCCAGAACCAACCGGGAGCTTCCAGGCGTGATCAGCCAGGTGCTTGCATGCAGCGGATATGCTGTCTGTGAACTGTATGCAGATATCCGCCAGAAATTTGAGCCCAAAAGTGCAGCCAGGCGTCTGGAAGACGGTACAATGATTAGTCCGCCTCTGGAGGATTTAGCGCCGTTTCTGCCAAGAGAAGAGCTGAAAGAGATTATGCTGATACCGATGTGGAAAGACTGACGGAAACAGTTTTATTAAGCGGGATTTAAGGAAAAAGAAGCAGAGATTTAGAAAAAGAGGAAGCGGAATTCTTGGAAAAAGAAGCAGAATTTAAGGAAAAAAGAATGCAGACAGGAGGTAATCAAATGAGGAGAGCACTGGTGACAGGTGCAGGACGCGGAATCGGTTCAGCGGCTGCCAGGCAGCTGCGCCTGGCAGGATATGAAGTCTTTGCGCCTGCCAGGGCAGAACTTGACCTGGCAGACCGGGAAAGTATTGAAAAGTTTTTGCAACAATATTCGGACACAGCCTTTGACGTGCTGATTAATAATGCAGGCATTCATGAACCGGCGCTGGTGGAGGAAATCTCAGAAGCGGATATACAGTCTATGTTTGAAATCAATCTGTATGCCCCGCTCAGGCTGATTCAGGGGGTGGTGCCAAATATGAAAAAGAACTGGTACGGAAGAATCGTAAACACAGGATCGATCTGGGGAATGGCAGGCAAGGCCGGGCGCAGCGTTTATGCAGCTACAAAACACGGCCTGCATGGGATTACACAGACACTGGCGGTAGAGCTGGCACCTTATAATATTCTGATTAATACTGTCTGCCCGGGATTTACACTGACAGACCTGACAAGGAAAAACCTAACCGAGGCCCAGATGAAGGAAACAGCGTCTGCGATACCGGCGGGACGGATGGCAGAGCCTGAAGAGCCGGCAAAGCTGATCTGCTTTCTGGCAGGAGAGGATAATACTTATATTACAGGGCAGCAGATTGCTGTGGACGGAGGTTATACGTCATTATGAAAGTACATTCAAAATTCGGGGATTATCAGGTGATCAAAGAGCCGGATCTTTCTTTTTTAAAAGAGCTGTGTAAGGCGGCAGATGCTATGATTGTGGCAGACGAACAGGTATTCCGGCTGTACCGGGAATATTTTGCGGATGTGCCAGAGGAAAGGCTGTATCTGGTTCAGGCTGCAGAAGAACATAAGATTATGGAAACGGCTCTTGCGGTCTGCGAAAAGATGATGGATCTTCCGGCAAAAAGAAACGCACGCCTGATTTCAGCCGGAGGCGGGATTATTCAGGATGTTACGGGATTTGCAGCCAGCATCCTGTACCGGGGCATCCGGTGGACATTTGTGCCGACGACGCTGCTTGCAGGATGCGACAGCTGTATTGGCGGAAAGACCAGCCTGAATTATAAAAACTATAAAAATCTGATCGGCACGTTTTATCCGCCGGATGAGATACATATCTGCCCGGCATTTTTTGTAACCCTGACAGACAGGGATTTTGAAAGCGGGCTTGGAGAAGTGGTCAAATTTCATATTATGGCCGGGAGGAAAGGGCTGGAAAGTCTGGAAACCCATATGGATGCGCTTTTAAACAGGCAGGAACAGGTGCTGTTGCAGTTTGTGGAAAGCAGCCTGCGTTTTAAAAAGGCTGTGATTGAAGCAGATGAGTTTGACCGCGGAGAACGGGTAAAACTAAATTTTGCGCATACATTCGGACATGCTGCTGAGTCTGTGAGCGGCTATAAAATCCCGCATGGCACGGCGGTTGCGATTGGAATGATTATGGCGAACCGCATTTCGGTAAAACGCAGGCTGCTTACACAGGAAGCCTGCCAGAGGACGGAACGGCTGCTGCTTCGGATTATCCATATAAAGGAGCGGCTGACAGAGTATCCGGCCGGACAGTTTGTGGAGGCGGTGCGCAAAGATAAAAAACAGGTCAGTGACTGTCTGACAGCGGTTTTACTGACAGAAGAAGTACTGACAGGCGAAGATATGGGGCTGATTGTCGTGCATGATATCCAGACGGAGGAAATCACGGAGGCTCTGTATTATTTTCAGGAGCTTTATGATACATACCACAGGGGGAACAGATGAAAAAGGTACTGATTACAGGCCCGACCGGCGTAGCAGGCACATCCCTGATTCAGGAGCTGGTCCGGCATGGAATTTCTGTAACGGCAGTAATAAGGCCTGGATCCAGACGGCGCGGTGCAATTTTAGACCACAGTCTGGTGGAGGTTACCGAGTGCGGCCTGCATGAGCTTGCCCTGCTGCCTGAGAGACTGGCGGATGATTACGATGTGTTTTTTCATTTTGCCTGGGACGGGACATACGGGCAGAGCAGGCAGGACCTTTACCTGCAGACACAGAATATAAAATATACACTGGATGCGGTGCATACAGCCGCGCACCTGGGATGCAGGACTTTTATCGGTGCCGGCAGCCAGAGCGAGTTCGGACATACCGATGGAATCCTGCATCCGTATATGCCGTGCCGTCCTGATAACGGGTATGGAATCGCAAAGCTGTCTGCAGGAAGGATGAGCAGGCTGGAATGCCAAAAGGCAGGTATCCGGCATATATGGTGCAGGATTGTCAGTATGTACGGGCCGCATGACGGGACGTATACAATGGTTATGAGCGGAATACTAAAGATGTTAAAAGGAGAGAGGCCGCAGTATACCAAAGGAGAGCAGGTCTGGGATTATATATACAGCAGGGATGCAGCACGTGCGTTCCGGCTGATTGCCGAAAAGGGAAAGGACGGGGCTGTTTACTGTATCGGGACAGGGCAGACAAGATCGCTGAAGGAGTTTATCTGCGCGGTCCGTGATGCCGCCAGTCCCGGGCTGGAGCTGAAATTCGGGGAGCTTGACTATTATCCGGACCAGGTGATGCATTTGGAAGCAGACATAACAAATCTGACACAGGACACGGGATTTGTACCGGTGTACACATTTGAAGAAGGAATTCGTGAGACAGTCGCATGGGCTGCAGCAGACCTTAAGAAAGCAGAAGGAGGACGCGGATGAAGGTTGTGATTTTAGCCGGCGGATTCGGCACCCGGATTAGCGAGGAAAGCCACTTAAAGCCAAAGCCGATGCTGGAAATCGGCGGGAAACCGATTCTATGGCATATTATGAAAGAATATTCCTGGTACGGCTTTCATGAATTCATTATCTGCGCCGGCTATAAGCAGCATATGATTAAGGAATGGTTTGCGGACTATTATCTGCACAGCAGCGATATCACGTTTGATTTTGCTGACCACGGGAATATGACTGTCCACAATAACTTTGCAGAACCGTGGAAAGTGACGGTTGTGGATACGGGGCAGCATACGATGACTGGCGGAAGGATCAAAAGAATCCAGAACTTTGTGGGACAGGAGCCGTTTTTTTTAACATACGGGGACGGGGTAAGCGACATTGACCTGTGCGCACTTTTGGAATTTCACAAAAGCCATGGGAAAACAGCGACGCTGACAGCAGCCGCAGTCAGCCAGAGGTTCGGCGTTCTGGGGATTGGAAACGGCAGAGAGGTCTTATCTTTCCGTGAAAAAAAGACGTCTGACCAGGCCAGGGTAAACGCCGGGTATATGGTGCTGCAGCCGGAAGTGTTTCAGTATATTGCCGGGGACGATACGGTCTTTGAAAAAGAACCGCTGGAAGCGCTGGTGCAAAACGGGCAGCTGATGGCATATATTTTTGACGGGTACTGGCAGTGTATGGACACCAAACGTGAAATGGACCAGCTGAACCGGCTGTGGGACAGCGGACAGGCACCATGGAAAAAATGGACAGACCGCACGGATCCTGTGCCTGGGAAGGAGGGCGTATGAAACATATATCCGTAATGACGCCCTGCTATAATGAAGAAGGAAACATAAGAAATATTTACCAGGAAGTAAAAAAACAGTTTGACCTGCTGCCGCAGTATACTTACGAACATATTTTTATTGATAACTGCTCTGAGGATCATTCCAGAGAAATTTTACGGAATCTGGCTGCAGAGGATAAAAATGTCAGGGTTATTTTGAATGTGGCGAATTTCGGTCCCAACCGCTCCGGGACTTACGGTATGTTTCAGGGAAGCGGAGACGCACTGATTGCAATTGTATGCGACCTTCAGGACCCGCCGGAGCTGATTCCGGAGTTTTTAAAGAAATGGGAAGAAGGATATAAGGTCGTCATGGGGCAGAAAGTAAAAAGCGACGAAAATCCCCTGATGTGTACCGCATCCGCTGGATTTACTACCGTCTGATGTCCGGACTGTCGGAGACGGAGCACCTTGCAAATGTGACAGGATACGGGCTGTATGACCGGGAAGTCTTAAAGATGATCCAGTGGATGGACGACCCGGAGCCTTATGTGCGCGGCCTGATCACACAGCTGGGTTATCCCTGCTGCCTGATTGAGTATACACAGCGCAGCCGGAAAACGGGAAAGTCAAGCTACAGTCTGCGGGGCTATTTTGATTTTGCAGTAACCGGGCTGACGCATGTGTCGAAAAAACCGCTCCGGATAGCGACTTTTATAGGGTTTGGCATGTCTGCAGCCAGTTTTGCAGCCGCAGCAGTCTATCTGATGATGAAGCTGGTCATGTGGGATCAGTTTGATATGGGCATGGCACCGGTTTTAATCGGAATGTTCCTGCTTGGGTCTGTGCAGCTTGCATTTATAGGGGTCATCGGGGAGTATATCGGAGCAATTCTTACAAGGGTGACGAAACGCCCGATGGTCATAGAAGACGAACGGATTAATTTTGATGAAACAGAGGACAGACAATGAATCGGAAAAAGCTGCGCAGACTGGGAACAGAATTATTTATGCTGATCATAATCTTTATGACGGGATATTATAGATTTGATGCATATGCGGCTGCCGCGGATACAGCGGACGCCGGTCCTGCTTTAGATTTAGGCGGCACAGATCCGTCTGAGTCTGAAGGAGAGGGGACGAAAGAGGATCCATTTGATTTTGAAGGAGAGGGGACGAAAGAAGATCCGTATCTGATTTCGTCAGTGGATGATTTAAAGCGGCTGCGGGACAATGTGGACCGCGGGGTTACATATGAGGAATGCTATTTTGCACAGACAGAGGATTTGTTTTTCTCCAGAGAAGAAAACTGGGAGCCGATTGGCGATGTGCCGGATAAATACGCATTTGCGGGATGTTATGATGGCAGAGGGCATGTGATGCATCAGCTGCACTGTTTCAATAAACATGCAGGCCTGTTTGCACTTTTAAGCGGAGAAGTAAGGAACCTTGGAATAGAAAGCGGCAGCTTTCGGGGAGAGTGCATTGGAAGCATAACCAGTCATGGTATTGGCAGTCCGAAAATAATCAACTGCTATAATAAAGCTTCTGTAAGAGGGAGAGGCAGAGCAGGCGGGATTACAGATAATTTTTCCGTGCTGGTTCTGTTTTGCTGGAATCTTGGAAAAGTGTCTGGCGAAAAAAAAGGCACTGTTACAGCCGGCATTACCTCATACGGAACTGCATCGATTGAATACTGCTATACGACGCAGACAGAACATCTGACAGATGCTGCGGTTTTTCTGGGAACGGTGACAGAATCCGGCATGATTGAAAAAGACGGCATGGACGATGCCCTTTTGGACACGTATCTGGCAGTCATCAGATATCCGGATGCTTCGCTTGTTTCAAAAGAGAATCTGGTATTTTTAACAGCGCAGGACGGGAATCTGGCCTTTCTTAAGAACCGTATACCAGACGCGTATAAACAGGCACTGGCAAAAGGTTATACTGTCGAAATTTTTCTGGCTGCTGCTGCAGTATTTTTTCTGATTCTTCTGGGGATATCATCCATAAAAAAGCCGGAATCCCAAAAGAGTGCAGCGGTCATAAAGGCGGAGGATGATTTATGCTGACAGTCGTTAAAATCTGTCAGGCTCCCTGAGCTGCGGGCGGGAATGCTTTTTAGATGACAGCAGATTTTACTGCCCGCTGGGTTATGCGTATCATAAAGGAGGCGGATGGAAATTGGTTACTGGAAACCCGTATGAGGCATTTTCTTTTTCAGAGTTCTGGGATATGCTGGATGCGACTTTTCTTTCTTTTTATTTCATACTGTTTGTATTCGTACTGGCATTTCTTTACTATGTGCTGCCTGGGAAAGTGCGCTGGCTGGTTCTGCTGGCAGGAAGTGTGCTGTTTTACAGCACGGCGGGGATTCATCCGCTGATAATAATAGTTCTTACTGCCCTGATTACCTGGCTGGCAGCGCTTTTTATTGCATCTGATGCAAAGAAAGAGAGGCGCAAAAGACGTCTGATTCTTTCGTCTGCCGTGCTTGTCCTTCTTGCAGCGCTTGTTTTTGGAAAATGCTATATATTATTGGAATGGAAATTTCATTATATAATACCGCTTGGAATTTCTTATTATACATTTTCAGCGATTGGATATCTGGCTGATGTGTACTGGAGAAAAGATACTGCAGAACAAAATTTTCTGAAACTTGCACTGTTTTTGCTGTATTTTCCTAAAATACTGCAGGGGCCGATAGCAAGGCACAGGAATCTGGGCAGGAAGCTGATCCAGGGGCATCGGTTTGATTACCAGGAATTTTGTTTCGGTATGCAGCTTGCCCTGTGGGGTTATTTCAAAAAGCTGGTGATTGCTGACCGCCTCGGCATCTTTACGTCCAGTGTATTTTCAGGATACCAGTCTTTGGGCGGTGCGGTGACTGTACTGGGTGCTGCGCTGTCTGCGGTGCAGTTATACTGCGACTTTTCCGGCTGCATGGATATTTCTGCAGGAGTATCGCAGATGTTTGGAATCCAGCTGGAACGCAATTTTGCACACCCGTTTTTCTCGCGTACGGCATCTGAATTCTGGAGACGGTGGCATATTACGCTTGGTACGTGGTTTAAGGATTATGTTTATATGCCGGCGGTAGTGTCTGCGCCGCTGATACGCTTATCAGGCAGAATCAGAAAACGTTTTGGAAAGCGTGCCCAGAGTGTGGTGATGACAGCGATTCCTCTGGCGGCCGTCTGGATTCTGACAGGACTGTGGCATGGAACGGGTCTGAACTATCTGGTATGGGGTGCATACTGGGGCATTCTGATTATTTTTTCTGCTGTTTTTGCACCTGAGATCCGCAAGATAACAGCATGGCTGAAAATAAATACGAACGCTCCGTCCTGGAAGTATATTCAGATGGCCAGGACATTTCTGCTGTTTAGCTTTGCAAGGCTTATTACGGTTCCAGGGGATCTGGCTGTAACGGCACAGATGCTGCGCACAGTATTTACATCGCCGCAGCTGTGGCAGCTGTCTGACGGTACTTTATATGCACAGGGGCTGGACTGGAGGGAATTTGTTTTTGTGACTGCCATGACGGGTGTCTTGTGGTTCGTAAGCCTGCAGCAGGAAACATGCAGCCTTCGCGAAAAGATTGCGGGCTGGAACCTGATTGCCAGATGTGCGTTTTATGCGTGTGCGCTTATGTTTGTACTTATTTTCGGCATTTACGGGCCGTCATATGGAGCAGGGGCATTTGCCTATATGAATTATTAAACGGCTGTAAACAGAAGGAGGTTTTCGTTATGGAACAAAAAGTCTTAGAAATTTTATCACAGGAATATCCGGACATTGATTTTATGGCTTCGGATGCACTGGTGGACGATGGAATTGTGGATTCACTTACAATTACAGGAATCATTGCCACACTGACACTGGAATTTGGAATTACCATTCCGTATGAGGAAATTACAGAGGAAAATTTTAATTCCATTCAGGGGCTTGCCGGAATGGTGGAACGGCTGTCGGCTTAGAAAACGGGAGGAAAAGCATGTTTGATACATTAGTAAACCGGATTATGGAGCTGGCAGTCTCAAAACCGGAGCAGATGGCGGCTGCATTCAAAAAGGAACGGGTTACATACCGCGCACTTAGCCAGAAAATGACCGCAGTCGGGAGCGCACTGCAAAAGATGGGAATTGCGCGCGGCGACCGGGTAGTTTTTACAGCAGTCTCAAAACCCGAAACGGCTGCTGTATACCTCGGGATACAGTACTGCGGAGCTGTCGCTGTATTTGCAGACAAAAATGCAGCACCGGAAAATCTCGCGGCCATATATGAAAACGCGGGTGCAAAGCTGCTGCTGACCGATAAGCCGGTGAAGGAATATGCAGGCCGCTGCAGAATTTTTTCGCTCAGAGATCTGTATGGCAGTACACCTCAGACACAGCCGGCAGCATACCGGATGCCCGGGGAAGAAGATCTTGCAGAGCTTCTGTTTACAACAGGAACATCCGGAGAGCCAAAAGGAGTTATGCTCAGCTACCGTGCAGTGTACAGCATTCTGAAATATACGATTCAGGGAACCGGCATGCGCGAAGAGGACAGGGTGCTGATTCCGCTTCCCCTGAACCATTCTTTTGCGCTGCGTGTCATGCGCGCAGCCCTTTATCTCGGGGCGTCTGTGATTTTGCAGAACGGATTTTTATTTGCAAAAGAAATCGAACAGAATATAACAGCATTCTCCTGTACAGTGCTCGCAGCCGTTCCCGCATCCATGGAAGTGATCCGTATGCAGATGCAGGACAGGTTTGCGGAGATTTTAAGCAGGCTGCGCTATATAGAAGTAAGCGCCGGTGCCCTTTCGCTCAGACAGAGAACAGAACTGACAAAGCTGCTGCCGGATACGGTGATTTATAATAACTGGGGAAGTTCTGAAACGGGCGGGGCATTGTTTTTGAATGTGTCGGAGGCTGCAGCGGAAGCAGGTCAGAGAGGCCGGCATCTGCAGGGAGCGGAGCGGCTGTATAAATCGGAAGCGGAACAGGGAGGCCGGCATCTGCAGGGAGCAGAGCGGCTGCATAAATCGGAAGCAGAACAGGCAGCAGTACAATTGCATGGGCCGGAGTCAGAACATGGAACAGAGCTATTACATGAACTGGCTAAGGAGAAGAATGGCGTGTCAGAATTGACCAGAATAGAAGCAGCCGGCAGGCCTCTGCCATGCATTGAGGTAAAGACGCTCGATGAAGACGGAAATGTGATATCCAGTGACCGGGATCATCCAGGGAGGATGGCGCTGCGGGGCAGTATGCTGATGTCCGGATACTGGAACAGGAAAGAGCTTACCAGGGAGGTGCTTAAGGACGGATGGCTGCTGACGGGCGATATGGTATATACAGATGCTGACGGATATGTTTATATGGCAGGCAGGGCAGATGATATGATTAATGCCGGAGGCGAAAAAGTCTTTCCTGCTGAAATAGAACATGCAGCCTGCCAGTGTGAAGGAGTGCGTGAATGTGCATGTATCGGCGCGGACGACCCGGATGAAATACGAGGGCAGATTCCGGTGCTGTTTGTCGTACCCGGGACTCATTATTCAAAGACCCGTCTGCAAAAACACCTCTCTGAAAGGCTGGAAAGATATAAACTGCCCGGACAGTATATCGAGCTGGACGAGCTTCCAAGAAACCAGATGTCCAAAATCGATAAAAGAAAACTGCGTGCACTTCAGAAAAGCTGGAATACGGAAAATACACTGGTCAATCCGGTCATTCAGACACTTCTGACCAGAAGGAGCATCCGCAAATTCACCGGGCAGAAAATCAGCCAGCCTGTTATGGACATGATTTTAAAAACAGGCTGTTATGCACCAAGCGGCCATAATATGCAGAGCTGGAAATTTACGGTGCTGGAAAAGGAAGAGACGATTCTGCGCCTGAAAGATGCAGCCGGATTAGCAGCGCAAAAGAGAAATGTTTATTTCTACGGATTCGAAAATCCGGCAGCTGTCATCCTGATATCAAATGATGAGAGAAATCCATACAGCATTCAGGATGCTTCCTGTGCGGCTGAGAATATGATGCTGGCTGCCTGGTCATATGGAATCGGATCTGTATGGGTGAATGTATTAAGGCATCTGCGTGAAGAAGAACCTGTCTGCCAGCTGCTGGATGAGTTTGGACTGCCGCGGGGGCACATTGTGTGGGCAGCCCTGGCACTGGGCTATCCGGTGTCAGAAGGGGTGCTGCTGGCAAAAAAGAAAGATGCCGTGCATTATGCTGACAGGCGGGCTGTGTCAGGGTGAGGGATAGTTTCTTTCTTACATTAGCCGGACGCCGGAAAGAGAAACTTTTTCCGGCTGGTACTGGGTGAATGAAATGAAACTGTGCCGAAACTGTAAATCATCTGAATGCCGCAGTATGGCTGCCAGGCGTTGATTCTGCCGCAGCCAGCCGGATGGAAAACCGGTTTTCCATCCGGCGTCCGGGTAATCTGTAAGATATCCTGCGCAGAGCATCAGTCCCTGGAAATCCAGTCACAATGCCGGTTTCAGCCTGATATAAATACCCGCAAAACAAGTATATGGTTTAATGACCGTTTCAAAATGCTGCCTGTCGCCAAGAGCAAATTGATTATTTACTGCAAGCCAGTCGTTCCATGCTTCGTGGAAGCAGTTCATTTCCCAAGTTTCTACAGATTCGATCCGTCCACTGGTGCCGATGAGTTCTTTCCACTGTTTTGGACTTTTGAACAGGCAGGCTTCATCTCCAAGCCAGCCGGAAAGAAGCTCTTTTGCACGGCCTGTATATTCATCTTTCAAACCAGGGATTCCAATCAGAACCACTCCGTGATCTTTCAGAAAAGGTAAAATCTTTTCCTGAAAAAATCCTATGCTTCCCGCAAAATAATGATAAGAATCTACACTGATCAGAGCACGGAATTGTTTTTTTTCAAAAGAAAGATGATTCGCATCTTCACAGACAGGCGTGATCTGCTCTCCGATTCCCCATTCAGTAAACCGTTTTCTATTTTCCTCTGCACTGATCCATAAATCATTGGCGAATACTTTTGCTCCGGTTTCTTTAGCAATGACAAGACTTGTCAGCCCTGTTCCGCATCCTAAGTCGAGAATCATATCATCAGGAAGAAACTGTAAGGGATTATGCTCCAATAGTTCTGCCAGTATTCTTACGCTGTCTGGCCCCATCATTGTTTTTTCCGAAATATATGACTTATAGTTATCAATATTCATATACACTGTCTCCTATGGTTTTTTTAATGCAATATTTTGGTTTTCATATAGATTTTCATTATATCACAATCTGCTGTAAAAGTGTTATTTTACTAAGAAATTCAATAACAGTGCCAGAATATCCCATTCTGAATATGCCTGTTCCCAGAAGCAGATGGAGCAGAGTACCTTGAGCGTATTTTGTAGTTAGACATACTGTCAAAGAAATTTATTGTAACAAGTGATTGAAAAATGGTTCTGTTTATGGTATATTTTATACACTTATAACAAAATATCACAATGATGTCAGTGAAAGGGGAATTGCTTTATGAAAAAAATTGTCACAATGATATTATGCCTGCTTCTACTGGTTATGTTACCAGCAGATGCACACGCAGCAACAAACAGCGTAACCACGCGAAATTACAACAGCAACTTCGCAGACAAGAAGATTCCTAAGTTAAAGACTGGAAAGAACAAAATAACCATAAAGAACAACGTAAGCAGCGGAATATTATACCGCGGCGTAAAGTATGTTGCACCAAAGAATGGGACGTATACATTCAAGTTTACAAATCTCAGGTCTTCTGCCATAGATTATCCGATGTGTACAGTGACAGCTCATTGCGCCTCAAGTATAAAGAGTAAGTCTGATCACTATCAGGTAGTGCAGCTTTCGCTCGCATCTGGTGAATACCGGTCTTTCAATCTGATATCACCTGACTGGGCTTCTGAGATTGGTGATGCCACAACTATCGCGAGTCTGAATAATTTAAATTACATGGATTATTCAACACTTACACTTACGCTGAAGAAGGGGATGGTTGTTGTGCTGAGTATGAGCAGTCCGCAGGAAATCATTGACGGGCGTTGCAATTGCAAAGCTACAAATGAGACAATGGCTGTCGACGTTAAAATAACAAGGAATTAACGGAGTCCGGAGTGTCTTTTGATGAAGTTCAGACGTCTTCTTTTTTTCGTTTTTCATATTGTCATGTTTGCTGTTTATATTGCTGGTATGGGAAAACCATAGAGCCAGGCGGCTTTACCCCTCTTGTTTTTCGGAGGGTTTAAATATCAGCCCTCCAGACGAAAGAAAGGAGGGCGATATAATGTATGTTACATATCAGGACTTGATTCAGACAGGCATACTCATTGCTGCCCTTGCGAATTTGATTTATCAGATTTACAAGGGAAAAAAGAAATAGCCGCCACTACGCCAATAGTGACGGCTGACCCTTTTCGGAGGGTTAGCTTGGTATTAAAGGGGTAGAGCCGTTTCTATGGCTTTCCCCTTTTCTGTGTTTAATATAGCACATTTAGAGGGCATGATGCAAGAAGTTTTTGTTTTTCATTCTTCTTTTGTTATCTGCTATTGATATTGCGAATCAAGAGCTAAAAATCGGCGTCTGGATTCCATGCAGTGAGCGGTTGCTGGAGGAACGTGACAGTATCTTTGCTAAATTAAAAGGCACTGACAAACACTTGACATGCTCATCTATAACTGCTATATATAGCAAGGAACTACACTTATCCGGGGATTGCCTGATTTATGCTAAAATAGCTTGCCCGATAGGGGGAATTGTGTTATATTGCCGATATGGGAAAACCATAGAGCCAGGCGGCTTTACCCCTCTTATTTTTCGGAGGG
>CAJTVR010000022.1 GCA_910580075.1 uncultured Eubacterium sp.
GAAAATACACTATTTCTTAGAACTTCCCAGCATTCGCAGCTTCCTCAACGGAAACAGCCACTGCAACAGTAGCACCAACCATCGGGTTATTACCCATACCAATCAGTCCCATCATCTCAACGTGAGCTGGAACAGATGAAGAGCCGGCAAACTGTGCATCAGAATGCATACGTCCCATGGTATCTGTCATACCATAAGAAGCCGGGCCTGCAGCCATGTTATCCGGGTGAAGTGTACGGCCTGTACCACCGCCGGATGCAACAGAGAAGTATTTCTTGTTCTGTTCATTGCATTCTTTTTTGTATGTACCAGCTACCGGATGCTGGAAACGTGTCGGGTTCGTAGAGTTTCCTGTAATGGATACGCCTACGTTTTCATGGTGCATAATTGCCACACCTTCCTGAACATCATCTGCACCGTAACATTTAACAGAAGCACGGAGTCCTTCAGAATATGCTTTTTCATAAACAACATTCAGTTTTGCTTCTTTATAATCATACTGTGTCTCTACAAATGTGAAACCATTGATACGGGAAATAATCTGTGCAGCATCTTTGCCTAAACCGTTTAAGATTACACGCAGCGGCTGTTTACGTACTTTGTTTGCTTTTTCAGCAATGCCGATTGCACCTTCTGCAGCTGCAAAAGATTCGTGTCCTGCCAGGAAACAGAAGCATTCTGTCTCTTCTTCCAGCAGCATTTTGCCTAAATTGCCATGTCCAAGACCTACTTTTCTGTGGTCTGCAACAGATCCCGGGATACAGAAAGCCTGTAAGCCTTCTCCGATTGCAGCAGCAGCGTCAGCAGCCTTTCTGCAGCCTTTTTTAATTGCAATTGCAGCGCCCACTGTATATGCCCAGCATGCATTCTCAAAACAGATCGGCTGGATTTTCTTTACCTGGTCATATACGTCAAGCCCAGCATCTTTTGTGATTTTTTCAGCTTCTTCTAAAGAGCTGATGCCGTAATTGCTTAATACAGCGTTAATCTGGTCAATTCTTCTTTCATATGATTCAAATAATGCCATGATATTTCGTTCTCCCTTCCTTACTCTGTTCTCGGATCAATAATCTTAGCAGCATCTGCTACACGTCCGTACTGTCCTTTAGCCTTTTCCCAGGCTGTATTAGGGTCGTCGCCCTTTTTGATAAAGTCAGTCATTTTGCCCAGAGAAACGAACTGATATCCGATTACTTCATTGTCTGCATCCAATGCGATTCCTGTTACATAGCCTTCTGCCATTTCCAGATAACGAACACCTTTTTCTTTTGTTGCATACATTGTACCAACCTGAGAACGAAGTCCCTTGCCCAGGTCTTCTAAACCGGCACCTACTGCGAGACCGTCATCAGAGAATGCACTCTGTGTACGTCCGTAAACAATCTGCAGGAATAATTCTCTCATTGCTGTGTTGATTGCATCACATACAAGGTCTGTATTGAGTGCTTCAAGAATTGTTTTGCCTTGTAAGATTTCTGCTGCCATAGCTGCAGAATGCGTCATGCCTGAACATCCAATTGTCTCTACCAGAGCTTCTTCAATAACGCCGTTTTTTACATTCAGCGACAGTTTGCAGGCACCCTGCTGAGGAGCACACCAGCCAATGCCGTGTGTAAAACCAGAGATATCTTCGATTTTTTTAGAATGTACCCATTTCCCTTCTTCCGGGATTGGAGCCGGCTCGTGCTTTGCACCCTTAGCAACCGGACACATGTTTTGAACTTCCTGTGTGTAAATCATTTTAAGACTCCTTTCAATTAGATGATTGATGCTGCGGAAACTGATGGCTCCCGCTGAGATTGAACATGCTGAGCATATGCCGCTCACCATACTGCATATATTTTCGCATATTTCGTCGAATTCGTCTAGTCCTTTTCCATAAAAAATTACAGCTGCTGAATCAGTTCCTGCACAGGATAACCTTCATAAAAACGTTCCTCTCCGGGCACAAATCCGAGCGAACTGTAAAATGCCCTTGCTGCAGCCGCCCGTTTATCCCCTTCCCGGAATGTTTCTACCGTAACAGCCTTTCCATGCCCGAGCTTCGTCATCATAAGCTGTACCATCTGTCTGGCAATGCCCCGCCTGCGGTATTGCGGATGCACTGCCAGACAGCCGATTTTATGTTCTTCTTTTGAAAACAGGAGTGTTCCGATAATCATACGCCCGTCTGCCGCATAAACAGCACTTCCTTCTTTCATATGTCCGATCACCGTATCACAGTACCTGTCCATAGCCTGCTCTGTTTCCATGCCCGGGAAATCATTTCTTATGATTTCTGCAAAATTCATCCACGATTCCAGATGTCCGATACCTGCAAACCCTGTTGTTAACGTATGAATCCGCTCGCCCTGGTAGTCATAGCTGCCCTGAATATCAAAAAACCTGTCCAGAAACCAGTAAGGAATCATAATTCCCTGTGCCTGCATTTTTATCACTTCTTTTTTATCCGCCCATTTTACCTGGCGGACTTCTTCTTTCTGAAGGCGCAGACTTCGAAGGTCCACATCCTGCCTGACAATGTAAAAGTCGTCAAATCCCCCGGAAAAATTCATGGTAAAAAACGGACGGGCATCTGAAAAATCAATGTCCAGACCGAGTTCTTCAAGCACTTCCCTCTGCGCTGCCGCCGCGCTGTTATCTCCTGTCACTGCGGATCCGGCAGCTGATATGTCCCACATATTCGGCCAGTCTTTTTTAAATGGCTGGCGCTGCTGGATTAACAGCTGGTTTTTGCTGTTAAAAATGCATACGTGAACCGCAAGGTGGTATTTTCCCTGAGGCAGTTCATCTGCTCTGCGGTGGGTTTCCCCGGTTTTTTCTCTGTCTACTGTATAAAGGTCCCATAATTCCTCTGTATTTTCTCCCGGCATCTGCTGCATATTCCAAATTTCTCCTTCTCCTGTATTCTTCCGGCACTTCCTTCTTATTCGAAACTTTCTCTGCATTTTTTCAAAATTGACAATCTCTTTTTGCACCAGCCGGACTTTCCTGTTATCTGCCTGTTTCTCCGCCCGGCGTCCGGTTAATCTACATTTCCCCAGCCATTAAAACCCGTTTCCAGACTGCAGTTACCTGCCCGCTTTCGCTGCAATTTCCCTGCTGTTTTTATATATGGAATCTGCTGCAATCACGCCACGCACCATAGACAGCGGATATATGTTCGTATTCCGGCCGACAACCGTTCCCGGATTTAAAACCGAATTGCATCCGACTTCTACATGATCGCCAAGCATCGCCCCAAACTTTTTAAGCCCTGTTTCGATTTCTTCTTTTCCATCTTTTACCACAACCAGCGTCTTGTCTGATTTTACATTCGATGTAATCGAACCCGCTCCCATATGAGACTTATAGCCCAGAATAGAATCTCCGACATAATTATAATGCGGTACCTGGACACTGTTAAAGATCACCACATTTTTTAACTCTGTGGAATTTCCGACAACCGCTCCCTTACCAACAATTGCGCTGCCGCGGATAAACGCACAGTGACGCACTTCTGCCTCCTCATCGATAATCAGCGGGCCATTCAGGCACGCCGTCGGGGCAATTTTTGCAGTCTTTGCTACCCAGACGTTCTCCGCACGCTGCTCGTAACGGCTGCTGTCGAGGCGGTTTCCAAGCTCAATAATAAAGTCCTTAATTTTCCCTAACACTTCCCACGGATAGACTGCGCCTTCGAATAAATCTGCTGCAATTGTTTCGCTTAAATTATACAGGTTTGCAATTTTACACTGTTCCATTTGGATTCTCCTCTTCTACTTTTATACATAATTAAAATGTTTCTGCGCCCGGCGTCCGGGCAGCCAGTCTGTACCTTGATATTTATGAATAACATATGTCCGTTCAGCTATAATATTCCCCCGCCTTCTCAAAATAACTGCGCAGCATATGCTGATTATTCAGATTCAGCACCCCGCTGGTACGGCTTTTAATAAAATGCTCCAGTTTCACCATATATTCTTCAGGCGTGATCTCCCCCTGCGCGACATACGTCAGCCCCTTTTCCCAGCTCGCCGTAAGCTCCGGATTCAGCAGTGACTTAATCGAAGCATTTACGACATCAAAAATCATTTCCCCGAGCAGCGCCGGCGTAATGACCTGCGTCTTTTTATTTAAGGACAGATATTTATTTTTCACCAGCTTGGCAAGAATTTCTGCGCGTGTTGCACTTGTGCCGATACCGCTTCCTTTCATGGTCGCACGAAGTTCCTCGTCTTCAATCAGCTGCCCGGCATTTTCCATGGCAAGAATCATCGAACCGGAATTGTAGCGTTTCGGCGGCGAAGTTTCGCCTTCTTTGATCCAGAACTTCCCGGCATTTAAAATCATTCCTTTTTTCAGGCCGGCTACCGCTTCCAGCAGGACCGCATCGGGTTCTGCCCCGTTTTTATCAGGTTCCTCTGCATTTTCATTTTCCGCTGTCTTCTTCTTAAAAAAAGAATATTCCATCACAGGCAGATATCCCGGCTCTTTTAATACTTTAAGTCCCGAGAAGAACTTTTCTTCTTTCACCTGAAAACAGATCGTGTATTTTAAATATACCGCTGGCGGATAAAAAACAGCCAGAAAACGGCGCACAATCGTTTCATATACTTTCACAGACAGCGCCTTGAGCGTCTTGAGCGCGCCCATGCCCTGCCCGGTCGGAATAATTGCATAATGGTCTGTGATCTGCTTATCATTCGTATAGCGGGATCTGACTATGGATTTATAGCTTTCTTTGTGCAGAACCTCTTCGGCAAATACACGGACGCCCGGAATGCTGCAAAGGCCCGAAATATTTTTGCGTATCTCTTTGGCCGCTGCAGTGGAAAGCACTCTGGCATCTGTCCTCGGATAGGTAACCAGTTTCTTTTCATACAGTTCCTGAACGATTCCCAGCGTCTCATCCGGACTGATTTTAAAAAATTTAGAACAGGTATTCTGAAGCTCTGCCAGATTGTAAAGAAGCGGCGGATTTTTCGTTTCTTTTTTCTTTTCCACGGAGACAACGGCTGCCGTAACAGGCGGCTGTTCTTCCAGATGCTGTATAAGGCGTTCTGCTTCCTGCTTTTCTTTAAAACCGTTTTCTTTATACAGCTTTGGCGATTGAAAATATGCGGAGCCTTCGACTGCCTTCCATTCACTTTCAATGCTGCATCCGTTTAAATCAATCTGTGACAGCACCCGGTAAAAAGGCGTCTTGACAAAATCCCGGATTTCACGCTCCCTGCGCACGACCATTCCAAGCACGCAGGTCATTACGCGCCCGACCGAAATGACTGCGTATTTTTCATTCAGATAATTTGCAACCGCATTTCCGTATTTGAGCGTTAACAGTCTGGAAAAATTAATTCCCATCAGGTAATCTTCCTTTGCCCTCAGATAAGCACTCGCAGCTAAGTTATCATATTCTGATAAATCTTTTGCCTCCCGGATCCCTCTTAAAATTTCTTCTTCCGTCTGAGAATCAATCCAGACTCTTTTGCGCTGTTTGCCGGATACGCCGGCCTGCTGTTCTACTAAACGGTAAATGTACTCTCCTTCGCGCCCGGAATCGGTACAGACATAAATCGTATCGATATCTTTGCGGTTTAGCAGAGAAGATACAATTTTAAACTGCTTCGATACACCGGAAATCACTTCATATTTAAACTTATCCGGAAGAAACGGCAGCGTGGAAAGACTCCATTTTTTGTATTTTTCATCATAAGCATCCGGGTAACTCATTGTAACGAGATGTCCCACACACCAGGTCACCACTGCCCCGCTTCCTTCCTGGTATCCGTCGTGCCGTTTCATTTCCATGTTCAGTGCCCTGGCAAATTCCTGGGCTACCGAAGGCTTTTCGGCTATATATAATGCTTTTGCCATACACTCTCCTGTTTTTTCACAAATAAATGGCTGCAGGGAGCAGAAAAACAAAAAATGGGATTACGGGAAAACCATCCTCTTTTCCCGCAATCCCATTTTCCTCTGCCTTTCTGCAGACAGTCCCTTTTTATATTCTGTATCTTATAGCTCCAGGTACTGCGTTACAGCTGCGTCATATCGACCAGAACCAGCCGGTCATCGTTTTCGGCCTCATCTAACAGACGCTGGTCAAAACTTTTTGCAGAAAACAGATAGAAATGATCTGCTTTCAGCCTTGCTTTCTTCATCGTGTCGAACAGTTTTTCACACATCCCGTAAGTCAGCTGCGGCTTTGACCAGTTACATAATCCAATCAGGTTATTTCTGGCACTGTCCTGTGCTATAATATCAATATTTCCAGTTTTTCCTACCCAGGTCCCTGCTTTGTGTATCCGGATTGGAAGTTTGTCTACCATATTCAGCAGTTCCAGATATTCCATACATACCTGGACAAAATACCGGTTCATATAATCATCCAGTTCGCCGTCAATATATGTATCATAAAACTCTTCCGGAGCCATCATGTACAGGTCCGACAGATGCGGATAGACAAAACGGAACCAGAAATTGACATAATTACTGCGTATCTGGTAAATTCCCTTCTGCGCATTCTCCCATCCGCCTGTTTCAAACGAATTCACTTTTTCTATTACTTCAAAAGCCGCCAGATTTTTCATATATACGCTGATTTTTGCCCTGGAAAAACCTGTTTCATTAAAAAGATCATTCAGTTTGTGGTGGCCTGCCGCAATGGATGCCAGTATCGTATCATAAATTGCAAGCTCCCTCAGCTCGCTGCCGATAAAACGCTCCGCTTCCTCAAATAAGTATCCGCCCGGCGACAGAATATGCTTGCATACATTGCTGCGGATATCCTTTTTGGAATTCCAGCGGTTCATATAGGAAGAAACGCCGCCCAGAATCCCGTATGCCTTCACACAGTCACTGACCTGATACTGCGGATAAGAACGTACCATATCGATAAATTTTAAATCATCCAGCTTTAATGTTTCATTTATTTTTTTCATCCCGTCGCCAAGACGCTCGCCCAGCTCCTGCTCAATCCATGCAACAGAAGAACTTGCCAGGATAATCAGAACCGGACCCGGATAAAGTTTCTTTGCTTTTAATTTTAATATTGCTTTAAAAAACTCATCGTCGCGCTTTGCAATAAACTGAAATTCATCAATGATGACCACGAGTTTGCTTGCGCTGCCGCTGCGGATGCGGTTAAAAAACTCATTATAATTATATTTCGTAAGGCTCAGATTATACTGCTTTTCGATTTCCCGGCCAAACTGCATACACTGCTCCTGCTGGGAAGCCCTGCGCGCGCGGTAATAGAAAAATTTCTTTCCTTTACAGAAAATTCTGATAAACGCCTCTTTATCACAGCCTTCACGCCCGTATAGCAGTACAAGCTGGTTTCCGGTATCTTCATAAAGCTGTTCCATTTTTTTTAATTCTGTATGTCGTATTATCATGCCTTTCTCCTATTGCATACTCTGAGCTTTCCTTTATCATCTAAAAACAAAGAAATCATATCACATTTTAACTTTCTTTTCAAGAGGCTGGAAGAAAATACATTTATAGCTGATTATATTTTGATATTCAGATATACTGTACTGCTGCATATCCAGCCATTAAAAACCGCTTTGCAGCGGGCTGTTCCCTGCAGCCGCTGCATTCCCATACATTCAGCGCCGTAAAAGCGCAGACCTGTGATATCTTTTACAGCCGCTGAAACAGTTTCCGGCACGGCTGTTGAGACCATACATCTAAACGGTCTTATTTTTTAGTAATATATCCCTGCGCTTTTAACAGTTCTGCACAGAGTATCGCTCCCCCTGCTGCACCCCGCACTGTATTATGGGACAGTCCTACAAACTTCCAGTCGTAGACCGAATCTTCCCGGATACGGCCGATGCTGATTCCCATTCCATTTTCGTAATCAGCGTCTAAAGCAGCCTGCGGACGGTCATCCTCCTCAAGGTAACGGATAAACTGTTTTGGTGCTGACGGAAGCTGAAGCTGCTGCGGAACGCCGCTGTAATGAACCAGCTTTTCAATCAGCTGTTCCTTTTGAATATCTTTCTGTCTGAACTTTACAAAAACCGATGCCGTATGCCCGTACAGCACTGGTACGCGGATACACTGGCTTGTAATAACCGGTTCTGTAGCAGGTTCAATTACGCCGTCTTTGATCTGTCCCCAGATGCGCAGCGGTTCCTTTTCCGATTTTTCTTCTTCCCCGCTGATAAAAGGAATGATATTACCCATCATCTGCGGCCAGTCCTGAAACGTCTTTCCCGCACCGGAAATAGCCTGGTATGTGGATACAACCGCTTCGTACGGTTCAAAATCCATCCATGCCGTAAGCACCGGCGCATAAGACTGTATTGAACAGTTCGGCTTTACAGCCACAAATCCCCGGCTGGTTCCAAGCCTTTTTCTCTGAAAGCTGATAATTTCCATATGATGCGGATTTATTTCCGGAACGACCATCGGCACATCCGGCGTCCAGCGGTGTGCGCTGTTATTCGACACAACCGGCGTTTCTGTCTTTGCATATGCCTCTTCGATCTTTTTAATTTCATCCTTGGACATATCCACTGCGGAAAATACAAAATCCACTTCGGAAGCGGTGTCATCTATTTCATTTACATTTTTTACTATTATATTTTTAACAGCCTCAGGAACCGGTGTATCCATTTTCCAGCGGCCGTTTACTGCTGCTTCATAAGTCTGCCCTGCGCTTCTAGGACTTGCTGCGATTGTTGTCACCTCAAACCATGGATGATTTTCCAGCAGAGCGATAAATCTCTGACCTACCATACCCGTTCCGCCAAGAATGCCGACTTTTAACTTTTCACTCATTACTGCTCCTCCATATTCTGTTTTTGCAGCGAACTGCTGCCTGAACTTATTTATTTGTTAAGGACTGATTTTATAATATTAATACAGGAATTGCAAAAAGGCAAGTATAAATGTAGATTTTTGCAATTATTCCGATGCTGTCTGATCAGGCCGGCCTGTTACACGCAAAAATTCATATAAAACTGCTTTCCCCGCTCCTTATATTCAGCGGAGTGCTAAGGCCTGTCTGAACTGATTCTCTATTCCAGAAATCCAGAAAACAGCCCTCGAAAGAAATTTGTAAGAATTCATCAACAGTTTTGAAAATCTGTTCCACTATCATAAGTTTCAGAAACAGAGAAAGCCACACTGAAAGGAGTCACTTATGTCTTATATTTTACAAACAGACCGTCTAAGCAAAACAATTGCCGGCAGGCAGCTGGTAACGGATATGAATATCCATATAAAAAAAGGAGAAATCTACGGATTTTTAGGGCCAAACGGTGCCGGTAAAACAACTGTCATGAAAATGGTTACAAACCTGTGGAAACCGACCTGCGGTACCATCACACTCTTTGGCGAACCGCTGAGGCCGGACTCTTATGAAATATTAAAACGCATGGGGAGCATCATTGAATTCCCGACATTTTATGAACAGTTAAGCGTACGGGAAAATCTAAACCTTCACTGTGAATATATGGGTTATTACAGCAGAGGCAGCATCGAAGAAGCTCTGGAACTGCTGCATTTAACAGATGCTGCTGAAAAACCGGTCAGAAGCTGCTCGCTGGGCATGAAGCAGCGGCTTGGAATCGCACGTGCCATCTTATGCAGGCCTGAGCTGGTTATCCTCGACGAACCGGCAAACGGCCTGGACCCTGCCGGAATGAAGCAGATCAGAGATTTATTTAAAATGCTGAGCCAGGAATACGGCATGACGTTTATGATATCCAGCCATCTGCTTGCTGAAATTGAAAACATTGCGGATACTGTCGGCCTGATCAGCCACGGAAGGATGATAAAGGAAATATCGATGAAAGAGATTGCAGAAACAAATTCCGCCTATATCGAACTCACTGCAGAAGATACGAAAAAAGCTTCCAATGCCCTCACCGGCAGACTGCACCTTAGCAATTTCAAAATCATGGACGATTCTAAAATCCGGATTTACGAAAAAGGAATCACAGCAAAGACCGTCATCAGGGAGCTGGCCGCTGAACAAGTGGAAATTGCTTCCATCAGCCAGCACACAGAAACACTGGAAGACTATTTCTTAAAAATGACCAGTGAAGCATACCCTGGCATTCTTAGGCATCGCCAATGACCCGGACGGCACGCTGGACGCAGCGTCTGGAATGGAAAATATTTCAGCTCCTATTGAACTTTTTACCAGTATGGCATTCCTTATTTATACAAGCGTAATGCTGGCATCTTTTATCGTAAGCGCTTATAAAAACAAAACTATGAACCTGATGTTTTCTTATCCTGTCAGACGGCAGAAAATACTGGCTTCCCAGATGGCTGCAGTATGGTCTTTTAATTTTGCAGCACTCATTTTAACCAAACTGGCTATTTATCTGTGCATATATGCCGGAGCACACTTTATGACATCATCATTTGGAATCGACTTTCATATCGGCAGCCTTTCATTTTATATCCAGCTGATTTTAAAATCTGCCGTTACTGTGAGCATGAGTTTTATCGCCCTGTTTGCCGGAATGACCATGAAGTCCTCAAAAGCAGCCATTGTTACCTCTTTTTTGCTGATTTTTCTTACACAGGCAAACATCGGTGATTTTACACTTTCAGACAACGCAGTGTTCCCTATTATTCTGACAGTCATTTCCTTCGTTTTCGCCATACTGTCCATATGCCATGCGCAAACCAGGGATGTCATGTAATGACTGCAAAGAATCCTGAAGCAAAAAATATTTTTTCATCAGAATTTTTCTGAACGCAGTACTTTCTGTTTTCTATAGCAGATCATTACAGGATTCCCAGAGTCCGAACAGCCTATACTATATTAAGAAAGGAAGCAAATTTATGAATAAACTCACGCCAGCAGTGCTCTTTGCAGCGGCGCTTTTCATAACAGGATGTGGAAATAAAGAAAACTGTATTGATTCGAAGGAAGTTTTTCCGACAGATGATATTTCAAAAATTGTCATGGATATTTCATCCTGGAATGTAATTGTGTCACCTTCAGACGATTCCAACATACACGTAAATTATTCTGGAAATGGCAAAGCCCAGGATGCTGTCACAGTCATACAGAAAAATGATACGCTCGCGATACAGCAATACTATTCGTCCAAAAACCTGGCAGAACAGTTTTCTTTTGGCGAAGAAGGCAGAATGATGCTGTACCTGCCAAAGAATCATACTGTTTCGCTTGAAATCCAAAACGGCGACGGGGACATGGATTTCAAAGAAGCCAGTATTTCTGATTTCTGCTTAAAAAACAGCTCCGGCTATATCACAATGTCTGATTTAACCATCGGCTCTGCGGACATGGAATCCGATTCCGGAGACATCAAAATCATAGAAAGTACTTTAAAAAATTCTGATATCCGTACAGCGTCGGCGTATGTAACCCTAAAGCAGAACAGTCTCAGCAGATCTTCTATTATAACTTCGTCCGGTGAAGTATCTGTCACAAACGTCAGCGGTTATCAATCGCTGTCCATAGAAACAGACTCCGCAGATATCTCACTGTCCCATAAAAAGGCACCTGACAATTTAACTTATCATATATTAAGCGGATCTGATGATGTCACACTGCAGTTTGCAAATGCAGAATCGACTGCAGACACTGACGGATGCAAAAAAGGGCGGTGCGGCAAAGGAAATCACTCGCTGTCCGTAGCCAGTAACAGCGGCACTGTAGCTGTCAAATAGTTCCGGATGTGAAAAAGGGGACGGCACTGCGAAAAGTGCTGCCCCCTGATTAAATCCTCATTCCATCGGAATTGCTAATAAATGCGTATGAATTCCAGACCTGAGCAGGAACCGGTAGCTGAGCCCTTGTTCTATGAAAAACTCCGGCAGTTTCAGGATATCCGAAACCCTGTGATAAACGCAGACAGCCATATAAGGAGAATATTTTCGGATCGTATGGACTGCTCCCCGCAGTATATCCATTTCAGCGCCTTCTGCATCAATTTTTATCACAAGTTTTCCTTCTGGCCTGATCTGTTCGCTGTCAAGGGAAACCATTTCCACAAGTTCTGTGTCTTCCCTGGAATCTGCTCCGTCAAGCACGCCAAAGTCCCCATCGCATTTTCCCATAGTGACCATTTTATTAAAATCCCCGATTGCTTTCTGGACACAGATGCATGTCACGTCATTGACAAGACTTGCTGCATTGCGTTTCAAACGTTTAAAATTCTTTTCCGACGGCTCATAAGCATAATATTTTTTCAGCTTTCCAGCATACATCCCATAAATGGATTCGAATGTATCGCCCGTATATGCCCCGCAGTCTGCAAATGTAAATGCATCCAGATGTGACAGTTCGCCTTCATAAAAATATCCTTCCGTATTCTGCATGCCTGCCACGGTGGTATATTCATAAAATGCATACCTTCCCTCTGCCCTGGCACGCAGTATAAAAGACAGAATTTCTTTCGTTTTTTTGTCCCTGGTATCATATATTTCCAGGATCTTGTTTCGGTTTTCGTTCACAAATTTTTTTGCAGAATCCAGCAGCGCCTGGTCATACCGGACATTCACAAGCATCAGCCATGCATAGGGAGCAACAAGTACCTGATACCCCCCCCCGGAAAAAATATCCTTTATAATTTCCTGAATATTCTGATACACACAGTCAAAAAAGCTTGATGTAATGATAATCGTTTTCACATCATGCTCTTTGATTGCTTTTGGTCCGGCTACCAAAAGACCGGATATCGTTTTTCCTATTTTGCCCGCATCTTTATCCACAATACAAACCGGACAGACATCCAGCTCTTTTATCATAACCAGGATTTTCTCTAAATCGCTTCCTGCACCATATAAAATAACATTTTCCATAATCCCAAACCATCCTTTTCCTGCTATCTGCCTCCTATTCAATGCTGAGCATGCCGTCCGTTCTGCCGTATATCTGCCGTCTGGCGTACACATTCCCACACCCATCCAAGATATCTTATCACTGTGATAAACAGAAAATATGGAAATACATATAAACGCAGAGATTTCGGAGTGACTTTTTTCATGCTTTCTATGAGTTCGTCACGCAGAGGATGTAAAAGTGACTGCATTTTTCTGCTGATTCCCCACCCCGGGGCATATTTTTTCCAGTACTGTGCATCACTTCTGCCATAAATCAAAAACCTTTTTATGGTTTCCCTCAACCCTGTTTTTCCGATTTCTAAACACTTAAGATTTGTATAGCCGTACTTTCTGCCAGTAATGACTGAAATCCGTTCTGCAATATCACTGTCGTCACAATCGGTACAGGCTTCATCATAACCGGCCTGTTTCAGGATTTCTGTTTCAAACATATACGGGGTTCCAACAACCTTTCTTTCTCCTTCCCAGACCCTTGTCCGGAATCTCCAGTCCGCACAATATGCCCAGTAGCTTTTAGAAGAGCCATATACCCGCGTTTGGAAAGCCCCTCCAGCCCAGCCACGGGCAAGCATATAGGATTTCAGTTTTGCAATACCCCCCCCCGGAAGAATATTGTCATCTCCGGCAAACAGGATATACCGCCCCGCTGCTGCATCCAGAGCGGTCTGGCGTGCCAGTGCAAGGCCTTTTCCCGGGTCTGTCAGCAGCCGGACAGGCATCTTTTTTAATATTTCCCTGGTACCATCTGTAGAATTCCCATCTACGACAATGATTTCTCCCGGTTTTTCATTTATGATCCGCTGTACTGCCTGCCGGATTGTCTTTTTATTGTTTCTCGTACAGATTACGACGGAAACATCTGAAATATCTGTTCCCTGCTCCATTCCCATTCTCCTTTACTTTCATTCCTAAAATGCATGCAAAGCCTGGTTTTGTTCCAGTTTCTGTTCCTTTCTATTGGTAACCAGGCATTGAATTTCTCATGAAAAAAGTCCGCACAGAGCGGTATGCGGCTCTGCAGGCTCTGCCCGTCCTATCTGCCTGTGATACAGATATTCTGCCTCCCGGCTTCATCCTTAAGCAGCCTGTAATACCACGAATCCACCCACCTTCCTTCCGTCCAGTGGGCAGACACATGTACTGCTTCATGTACAAATCCAAGTTTTCCAAACATCTGCTTTTTCTTTTCATCTATTTCATATATTTCTGCCCAGAGACGATGCAGGTTTAATTCCCCAAAACCGTAATCGATAAGCAGATTTCCTGCATCCACCGCATAATCTTCATCAGCGTAAAGCCCGTCTTTTCCAATATAAATGGAAAAATCGGCACATCTGTCCTGCCAGTCGATACAGCACAGTCCGCATGCGCCGATCAGCTGTCCTGAATCCAGCTCTGCTATCGAAAACATGCGTGTATGTTCATCGTTCATCACCATGCTTTCAAACCAGCGTCTCTGGCTTTCCATATTCAGTTCACGATATTCACGGAAATACCGCCTGTATTCCGGCTGATTGCGCCACTCCAAAAGCTGCTTTAAATCCTGCTGCTCTATCGCGCGCAGCCCTGTCCGCTTACCTGTTAACATTTATAAATCTGTATCCTCCCATTTTATATATTCTCCTCTTTGCTTTGATGCCATCCGGTCAGGTCTTAGTTCCTCCAGCATATTCATGATCTCCAGTTGTCATCTCTTTACTAAAATGCATTCAAAGCCCGTATCACATACTGCTGTTCTTCCTGAGTAAATCCGTTATAAATCGGGATGGAAAGAACAGTATCTGCATAATGCTCTGCAAGCGGAAAATCTCCCGCCTGATATCCCAGATATGCATAAGCTTCTGATAAATGAGGCGGAACCGGATAATGAATGATGCTTCCGATTCCCCTGTCTTCTAAAAACCGGATC
Organism: uncultured Eubacterium sp.; assembly: GCA_910580075.1. GTDB lineage: Bacteria > Bacillota > Clostridia > Lachnospirales > Lachnospiraceae > Eubacterium_J. Next base: position 14,735 of record CAJTVR010000022.1, read on the forward strand.
AGTTTTTCCCGCATCTTTTTATCTTCTGTCCGAATCACATACTGATGATACACACAGGAAGATCCTGGCCTCTTCTTTGGAAGCACCAGCTTCGGATTCTGAATCTGCTCATCGTAACACGCGGCGATGTTTTTTCTCTCTGCTGTTATTTCATTCAGATGCCTTAACCGGACACTGAGCAGTCCGGCCTGTATCTCATCCAGGCGGCTGTTTGCACCGGCCATAATGTTTTTGTAGTGTTCCTGTGAACCGTAATTACGGAAAATGCGGATTCCTCTGTCCAATTCCTCATCATTTGTAATGACAGCTCCTCCATCTCCAAACGCCCCAAGATTTTTCGTCGGATAAAAAGAAAAACAGCCGGCATTCCCAAAAGTACCTGTCATCTGTCCATGATATGCTGCTCCGTGGCTTTGTGCACAGTCTTCTGCCAGCAGTAACCGATGTCTTGTGCAGATATCCGTAATTTTATCCATCTCACACGGAATTCCGTATAAATGCACGGCCAGTACAGCTTTCGTCCGGTCTGTTATTTTTTCTTCGATCAGGTCCGCATTGATTCCATAATACGCATCCGGTTCCACCAGCACCGGCACTGCCCCATTCCTGGTAATTGCCATAACAGACGCAATATACGTATTCGCCGGGACAATCACCTCATCCCCTTCTCCAATCCCCAGCATATGCAGCGCAATCCAAAGCGCATCCAGGCCGGACGCCAGACCGGCACAATATCTGGAAGCGCTGAAATCTGCAAACTGGCGTTCAAAGGTACGTAGGCGGGAACCGAGGATATACCACCCTGACCTTAATGCTTCGACTGCTTCCTGTTCAAATTCTTCTTTGTACTGTTCAAATTCCCGAAGCAGGTTATTTGGCTTGATGTTCATATTTTCATCACCCTTTATCAGACATTTTGTTCCGGTTTCTGTTCCTTTAGCATAACATTACCTGAAGCAGTAACCGCCGTCTATTTTTATAACCGAACCATTCAGATAGCGGTTTGTCAATAATGCATATGCCATGTCCGCTATTTCATCCGGCTCTGCAAACCGTCTGCATGCTATTTTATTTATAATGGCTTTGCGGATGCCCTCTGGCTTTTCTTTATGCCATCCAGTATCCGTAAATCCCGGCATAAGAGCATTCACGGTAACTGCACGACCGCAATATTCCTTTACCAGGGATTCTGCCAGAAAATGCAGCCCGGCTTTTGAGACTCCATATGGGACAGACTGTGCATGCGGTATGTTTCCCAGTACAGACCCGATACACAAAATAGAACCTTCCTGCATATGACGGCCTATTTTTTGAATCAGAAATGCCGGAACCGTAAGATTAGTATAAAGTACCCGGTTCCATTGATCCATCTGCAGATTATCCCAGTCCGTACGGTCTGTAATTCCTGCATTTAATACAAGTGCATCCATCGTATTTCTATCTGATACCACTTGCCTTGCAAAATCATCCAGACGCTGTTCATTTGAAAAATCATTTTTGATAATCTCGTACCTGCCATCGTAAGAGCCATCCTGACCAAACCTTCTGATTTCTTTTTGCAGCAGTTCTTTTCCACGCTCATCCGCAGCATAATGAAACGTAACAAAATATCCCTCTTTGAGCAGGCGCATCCCGACTGCCTTCCCGATTCCTTTTGTGGAGCCTGTAACCACTGCCTTTTTCATAACACTGTTTCCCTCCTTCTTGCAAAGCCTGCCTGATGCAACACACGCACTGCTTCCCTCAAAACAGACTCTCTTTCATATGAATCTGCTTTGCAACCAATAAATCATTCACGGAATCCACTTCTGTCCATTCATAACTGGATATATCTTCATAGTACAGTTTAAAATCATGCTTAAAAATTAGCTGGACCAGAGCATTTTCGTACCACTGGTCATAAAACCCGGCTTCTACCATATGTTCCACTTCCAGCCGCATTTTTTCCGCGCTCTCCCCGTCCAGTTTCGTCACTCCCGCATATTCACCGTAATAAGACGTTAAATCTTTGCTCATGACAAGGACCTGATTTCCCGATACCTGGACATTGTAATCCCCATCTTTTATGGAACTATCCAGAAGAACTGCCGGCCTGTCTGCAGGCTGGCAGACGACATCGCGGACCAATGACTGTGACATAACAATATCTCCATCAATCAGTATGGTATTTTCCGTTTCCAGATGTTCTCTTGCAAACCATAAAGATGCAATAGAATTTGTCACTTCATAAAACGGATTCAGAATGAACACAGCATCTTCAATCTGTTTTTCAATACTCTGATGCATATGTCCTGTTACAATCACAATTTCGGCACTGTCATCACAATTTCTGATCTGTGATGTCATCCGCTGGATCAGCGTTGTAGTTTCATCTAATTTATACAGCGATTTTGGATATCTGAACGTAAGAGGCTGGAGTCTCGTGCCTTTGCCAGCCGCCATAAATATATATTTCATAATTAATTTTTACCCCCCCCCGGATTCTGCCACAGAATCATGCCCGCCCTTATGATTGCCTGATCTGCCGGAAAATGAATCTGTATTCCATATTTTTGCGCTGTTTTTATGACATTTACGCCGGTTGCTTCTAACGGGCTGCGTGACATCGAAGGATTATTACAGCGATCCGGTCCGCACCCGCCCTTGCACAGCTTGCAGGAACCTGCCCCGAAAGAAACTGCCCCGGGCCTGTCATGATTCCACATCCATGTTTCTAACTGCAGCAGTATTTTATGCAAGGCTATGCTCGACTCATTGCGCACGGATTCATACAGCGATTTCTGTTCAACCGGACAGGCCAGGCATAAAAACAGCCCGTCATCAAATTCCTGAAACATTTTCACAAAATCAATGTCCGGAAGATTCGGCGGGCATCTCCAGCTGCGGCCATATTTGCTGCAATAATAACAGTTCATCCTCACATTTTCTTCGAATACGGCTTCCGCCGGCGGGATAAAGACTGCCTGTATGGACGGAGCCGTTTCCTGCAGATATTCTGACAGCTCTTTTTTTTCGCTTTCGCTCATCATCATTCTGCTACCCCACCTGTGACCTTTTGATATAATCGCCCTTTTCCTTATCCGCCAGCAGCTTTTTCCCAAGAATGTCCTTCTTCTGATATGGAAATACTGCATCAGCCGGAGCAGGTCTTAGTTCCTCCAGCATATTTTCCTCAAGTACTGTCCCGGCTGAAAGATTTTCTTTCACCCGCACAGCCCTGCGCTGCAGGATGACCGTTTCTTTTTCATTATCTTCAGTTGTTTTCACACCTGATCCAAGCGCGCACTCAAGTTCCCTGGAGCGCTCTGTCATCTCTTTCCATGCCGCAGGATTCATAGAAAACCTATGGTCAGGCCCATCCTGGCTGTTATCTGCCGTAAAATGTTTTTCAATGACTCTCGCACCGAGCGCAATTGCCCCAAGCACCGCTGCATGGCCAGGCGTATGATCGGAAAGTCCAAGCACCATGCCAGGATAACGCAGCGCATAAGTTTTCAGGACATTCAGATTCACATATTTAAAATTCTGCAAATCTGCAGTATAATTGGTATTGCACTGCATCAGTACAAGATCCGGATTCTTCTTTAAAACCGTTTCCACCGCCTTTTCTGTTTCCCACATTTCAGACGCACCTGTAGCCAGCAGGACCGGCTTTCCAAAACCTGCCACATATGCGATAAATTCCAGCCATGTAATATCTCCTGAACCGATTTTATAAGCTGGAATATACGGATCTACGGACTTAACCGCTTCAAAATCATAAGGAGCTGTAAAATAAGCGATGCCGGCCCTTCGTGCTTCCAATGCCAGAACTTCGTTCCAGTCCCTGTTAAGTTCTGCCGCTTTATAGGTCTCATACACGCTTTTTTTCCAGTCCGCCTGATGGCCTGACTGCGCGCCAAGATGCTGAAAACCATAGTCACTCACAATCTTATCTGCGAGAAAATGCTGAAACTTTACCGCATCGGCTCCTGCTTCTTTTGCCATCCATATCAGCTCTTTTGCCATATTCAAATCTCCGTTATGGTTGGCTGCAATATCTGCTACAAAATAGACTGCAGATCCCATATCAATCAGACGGTCATTTATGATAACGGATGTGTGATATCTCATTTTTTATGTTCCTTCCGGTATATTCTTTTTTGATGCTTTGAATTGTTTCTTGAAAAGAAGGCATTGCATAGCCCAGCAGCTTTTCAATTTTGGAAGTATTCAGGCCAAGCGAATCTGCCCTGCGCACGCCTGCGGCCTCACGTATGCTTGCTTCTTTATAATCTGGGTGTGTATGAAAGACTGCTTCTGCCAGAGCCAGTATAAATGCTTTCTTGCTGGACACATCTTTGGATGCAAGATTATAAACTCCCTGCGCCTCCGTTTTCATCAGATCGATTAAAATGGAGGCAAAATCATCCACATAAACCGGGGATGTATAAAAATCGGCATACAGTGTCATTTTTTCCTGCTGTCTGATCTCACGTATGGCCCATTCTGTAAAAGTTTCCCGCTCCCCTCCCCGGAATCCGACAATATTCGTCCGAAGCACGAGAGAATGCGGATATAAAAGTACCAGCTGCTCGCCAAGATATTTCGTTCTTGCATATTCATTCACAAGCCTGACCGGATACTGTTCATCATGCTTCATGTTCCCGTCCCCCTGATAAAAATGGTCGGTCGAAACATGAATCAGGTACACACCATGCTGCTCACACAGTCCTGCAAGAACCGACGGCATCCGGCTGTTGACCGCATATGCACTGGCGTAATCTCGTTCGCACAGCTCCAGGTTTACCGCTGCCGCTGCATTTACAATGATATCCGGCCGCACATCTTCCACACACTGCGCCAGTTTCCGGTCATTTCGAAAATCAAAACACACATCTGCCTTTGAACGTGAGGCCCCGCAGACACAGAATCCATGTTCCCTGAATGTTTTATAAAGCGCCTGTCCAAGCATTCCTCCTGACCCAAGCAGCAGTACTGTTTTCACCATGCGTCCCCCTAATTCAGCCTTCCAAAGCCTACATGGCACACAGGCCCCTGCAAACGATGTACGACAAGCCCCCCGTTTTCATAAATCCCGGCAATCTGGCCAAAAACTTCTCCGGCCGCCTCAAGATATGCATCCACAATAGCCTGTGAATGCGCATACGAAGTATAAAATGCATTTGATGCCAGATACCCTTTTTTTAACATTTCCTGTATAAAAAATGTTTTATATACCAGCATGCTTTCCCGGCCTTCTATGGAAAAATGGCTCAGCGGTGCAATACCGCCTGTGTGAATCGTAATTCCATGTTTCTGTGCCTGCGCTTTCCAGCCTTCCCTTATGTTTTCCCCAAGAGAAATCTGTTTTTCCCATACCCTGTTTTTCTGATATATTTCCAGGTTTTTCAAAGTCGCGGCAAAAGCAACCCGTTCTGTATAAAAAGTACTGCTGATAAAAGTCTCCTGGGATGCTTCCATCACATCTTTTCTTCCAACCACTGCTGCAAGCGGATAGCCGTTTGTCAGTCCTTTTGCAAATACGGCAAGATCCGGTTCTGTCCCCAGTACTTTATGGCTGCCGCCTGCACACAGCCGGAACCCGGCGGTAATTTCATCAAAAATAAGTACGATTCCCTCTTTTTTTGCTGCTTCCCGGATCTTTTCCAAAAATCCGTCTTTCGGATATTCATTCCTTACCGGCTCCATAATAACAGCTGCAATACTGCCCTGGTGTTTTTTCATAAGTGCGTAAAATTCATCAATGCAGTTATAATGAAACGGAAGGTTTGTCCCCGCCAGTCCGGCCGGCACGCCAAGCGGTTTAAGCCCTGCAATATGCTGGTCGTTTAACGCATTCTGATTGGTAAGATTCGCAGACAGGTACCAGTCATGCCATCCATGATATCCGCAGAACAGAATGATATCTTTTTGTGTATACGCCCTCGCGATCCGGGCAGCCAGAGCCATGGATTCCCCGCCGGCTTTTGCAAAACGGACACTGCCTGCCCATGGATGAAGTTTCAGCAGTTCCTTTGCAGTATAAACTTCTTCAGGTGCATTCAGCGTGCTCATTCCGCCGGAATCAATGGCATTTTTTGCCGCTGCATCTACCTCATCCTGCGCATATCCAAGAACGTTTGCGCCAATGCCCATATAGCTGGCATCCACATATTCTTTTCCATCAAGGTCCCAGATTCTGCACCCTTTTGCTTTTTCGTAATATGCCGGCCACAGGCCAGGCAGAAACATTTCGGGACGTTTGCTTAAAAGCTGCGTGCCCCCGGGTATGATTTTTTTTGCTTCTTCATACAGTTTTTGTCCCTTTCCAGATCTGACTGGATTCATTTTACTATCCCTCCTGACATTGCCTGCGCGGCCGTAACAGGGCTTCTTCCCGGATCGACCTGCGCAGTCCTTCATCCCGCTGGTATCTGCTGTTTAATGCCCTTACCTCCGGATGCTGTTTCATATATTCCAGAATGTCTGCATAGCCAAAATCTTCTTTTTTTCTTTCCTGTAAAAAATATTCATAAATGTAACGTACTACTTCAAAGTCTTCCGGTTCATCGACCGTCCATCTCTGATCCCCAAAATATCCTGTTTCGGAAACAAAATCCTGCAGTACAAACTGTTCCGGGTGGCGCTTTACATATTGTGTGACATGCTCACGTTCAAACAAATGCACGGCCTGTTTCCAGGACTGCTCCAAAGCAGAAAATTTCAGAATTTCCAGATCCAGTCCGTCTGCAAACGTCTGTGTCATCATTCCCAGATAATCTGTTTTTTCGTCCAGCGATTCCAGAGCCAGATCCAGCAGTTTCCAGTCAAAACACGGGCAGTCAGCTGTCAGCCGTATGACATATTCCGGCTTTAAGAGTCTGGCTGCCTGATAATACCGGTCCAGCACATCTTCCTCCGATCCGGCAAATACCCGTACTCCGGTTTCAGCGCATAATTTCAGCACTGGCAGGTCTTTCTTTTCCATGGACGTAACGACCATTACTTCATCCAGCAGCCTGCTTTTTCTTACCCGCTCAATCATGCGCTGCAGGCATGGCTTGCCACACAGATCTTTTAAAACCTTGCCTGGCAGCCTTGAGGAGCCGCACCGTGCCTGTATCATAGCTGCATATTTCATGTTTACATTCCTCTTACTGTTATTTTTATAAATTCTGGTTCCACGTCTGCGGATTGAGAATATCCAAAGGGATATCCCGCATGACCGCATCTGTTTCCTGTATCTGGCTGTCCGAAAACGGCGCATAATCAGACTCCAGCTTTAGATTTTTCAAAAGCTTTTCCATGGTTTCGGCACCAGTCAGGATATCTGTCACAGCCGGAATTGCGGCAACAGCATCATAACAGGTCTGTTCAATGGAAGTTTTACGTCTGCGGGCCAGTTCCTGTACATATCTCACATGTCCTGCCGCTCCTCTTTTTTGCAGGAATGCATGATCTGGAGGCAGAAATGCGAGTCCCTGTAAAAAAATGCTCCTCGCATACACAGCAATACCTGCTCCTTGTGCTGCTTTTAAAGCGTCTATCCACCGGAATACAGAAAAAATATTTAAGGGGATCTGTACTGCATCCACTGTATCCTGTAAATACCTGCAAATATAAAGAAGTTCTTCCGGGTGGTAAATCGATACCCCTGTGTTTTCAATCAGCCCTTCCTTTCGCATGTTCACCAGCGCATGCAAAACCGCTTCGCATCTGCAGTGTGAAAACTGATGCAGATAATAGCAGGATATCTTTTCTATGTGCAGTTTCTGCAGAGACTGCCTGACTGCCGCTGCTATAGCTTCCGGCACAAGGCCTGATTCATCCGGGATCTGATCGGGCAGTTTTGTGCTGATTTGAAACCTTCGTCCGTTTTCTTTCAGATATGAGCCGATGACGCTTTCCGAAACGCCATACATCGGCCCGGTATCCAGCATCCTTACTCCATGCTCATAAGCGGTATCCAGCATCTGAAACACCAGCTTTTTACCGGGCATTCCGCTGCTGTTGCTGATTCCGTATGGCTTTCCAAACTGTACTGTGCCAAGTATCATAGCAGGCTCTCCTTTTGCATGAATAAACTCATTCTTTTTTCTCCGGCTGTGTCTGAAGCTTTTCACGCAGTTCATCCACACCAAGCCATACGTCATTTGTTCCAGAACTGTACTCAAATTCTGCCGGAACCGGTTTTCCGCCAGGAATCACCTGTTCACGATTCCACCATTTATAAGCCGGATATACAATAAAATGCTTTTCATATTCATATGTATGGGGAGAATCCTCACGTGTTACCATAACTTCATGCAGTTTTTCGCCTTCACGGATTCCAACTTCCGGCTTTTCGCATCCAGGCAGCATCGCCTCTGCCAGGTCCATAACCCGGAAGGACGGAATTTTTGAAATAAATGTCTCTCCGCCACGGGATTCTTCCAGCGCCTTGACCACCAGCTGCACGCCTTCTTCCAGACTGATCCAAAACCTTGTCATTCTGTAGTCCGTAATAGGCAGCGCATTCCCGCCTTTGTTTATAATATTTTGAAAAAATGGAATTACACTTCCTCTGCTGCCCGCCACATTCCCATACCTTACCACAGCAAACTTTGTGCCTGTCTGTCCGCTGTAAGCATTTGCCGCACAAAAAAGCTTATCTGAAACAAGCTTTGTTCCTCCATACAGATTCACAGGATTTACCGCTTTGTCCGTGCTTAATGCTATGACTTTTTTTACCCCCGCCTCAAGAGATGCATTGATAACGTTCATAGCTCCATTCACATTCGTTTTGATCGCTTCATTCGGGTTGTATTCACAGGCTGGAACCTGCTTTAATGCCGCAGCGTGTATCACATAATCCGCTCCATTTGCTGCAAGTTTCAGCCGTTTTTCATCCCGGACATCTCCAATAAAAAAACGAAGCACATCCTCGTGTCTCGTTCTGTACTCATTCTCCATTAAAAACTGCTTGTATTCGTCACGTGAATAAATAATCAGTTTTCTTGGTTTATAATTTCTCAGGACATAATCCGTAAAATGATGTCCAAAAGAACCCGTTCCTCCCGTAATTAAAATGGTTTTATTATTCAGCATATTCTGTCTCCTTTACTTGAATATCCTATGCCTGATAAATACTTTATTCCAGCACCCTGCACAGCATCTTTGTCATTTTATCTGCATTTTCCCGTGCATCATATTCCCCATATCCAATGTTTACATCGCTGGAATATGCATACAGTGCAGCACAAAACCGCTTTACTTTTTCCTGGTCAATGACTGCCTTTCCATGAATGATAGATGCAGCCGCCCTGCGGCACTCCGCAAATGTACGGACAGCAAAAACCCCTTCCATGCAGTTGTAGTAAGACTTTCCAAATAAAATGCAGGGTATGCCGCTAGTAACGCTTTCTATCGAAACCGTCCCTGTCATGGACGAAACCGCCACAGCATTGCGCATCAGGGAATAAGAATCTTCCTTCAGGGAAATCAGCCTGACGTTTTCAATCCTCTTGATTCTATCGTATAACAGCGTATGCCTTCCGACATGTGTCTGAGACGGATGTTCTTTGACATATAAGCGGTATCCCTCTGGCAGGCTTTTGGCTAATAGATGAATGGCAATCAGCTGGTTGGAATAAATCCCTCCCGCCTGCGGGGCTGTTGTTTCCTCAGGCTGGTAGTGCAGTGCAAAATAGAAATATTTCTCTCCTTTTCTGGCAGGCTCAGACAATTTTTCATAATACCTGGTTAATTTCGCTGTCTTCCATCTGTTTTTGATGTAATATAAGCGGGCTGCAATCCCAGATCGGTGTGAATTCGCTTCTTTCACGTATTTTTGCAGATCAATCCTGCCAGCATACCTGCTTTCAAACCAGGCGCGCACGTCCATATAAGACATATATCTGCACACTTGTTTTGCCGTAGACCATTTTGCCGGAGATTTGAACGCACGCCTTTTTTTGCTCCATGCATCCGCCGCTTTGCGAAACTCATAATACCGTTCCAAAGCAGCGTCAGGCACATCCGTATCAAATGGAAAAGCAGACAGATACGTTTGAAATGCAGTCTGTTCTTTCCAGAAATCATCCGTTAAAACAGACCTGGATCCAAATAAATAAGGCATCATAAAAACGTGCGTCTGAATTCCTTTCAGCCTACACAGGCAGTAAATGACATAATCAAAAGCTTCATGCGGAACATTTAAAAATACAGCGTGATGAATCTGATAAACGTCCAAAATGTAATTCCAAAACCGGATATGGCTGTAATACACCTGCATTCTTTGTTCGAAACTCCATTTCCATCCCTGATGCCTGTCCATCATCTTCAAAACTTCCATATCATAAGGCTGCATCTGCCGAATCAGGTTATCATCAATCGGAGGGCATGCTCTGTATCGGTGAAACTTATGATAAAATCCCCGATACACGTCCCCGCACTCAAACGTATCATCAAATCTTGAAAGATCTCCGGCATACATCTCCGTTACTGCCACAAAATTTCCAATAGGAATTTTTGTGGCAAGATTTTCAACCACCCAGCCATGAAAATCCCTGCAAAGCATCGAAATAAAAAGATTCTTTTTCTGCAAGTTTCAGCCTCCTTTCCGCTGTTTTATATATTCTTCTATTTTCATCCGGATTCCGGCAGCATCATATTCTTTCAGGTCCAGATATTTTTTAATGATGAAAAGGCTGCGTTCAATATCCTCAACAGATTCCGTACCAATGCCAAAACGGATAAAACGCTTTGTACTTTCCCCGTATGCACCGCCTGGCACAGCAGCAATATTATGATTGAACAAAAGGTCAAAAACCAGGTCATCAGCCTGTCCCGGAAATGCAGATACATCGATCAGAAAATAAAACGTGCCTGTCCCCTCCAGTACATGCATGCCCATCCGGTCCATGATTTTACGCACCTCTTTCCGCTTTGCTGCCATGTCTTGTGCCTGCGGAATGGTGGCTTCCAGTATCTGGTCAAAGTGCTTTGCCATATATTCCTGCAAAACAGTTGCCGCACAGGTAATCAGATGCTGGTTCAGCTTAAGCAGCTGTGCGGCAACATCCCGGTGTGATATGGTATAGCCGACCCTCCAGCCTGAAATTCCCATATTTTTCGAAAGGGAATTTACGACAATCACATGTTCCTTTTCTTCGTCAAGTTCTGCAAACGAAATAAACCGGTCTTTTGCCATAAGAAAATCACTATAAGCTTCATCTGCCAGAATAAAAAAATTCTTCTGTCTGGCTAAATCCAGCAGGTATTCCATTTCATCCCGCGTATACAGCTTTCCGGACGGATTATTTGGATTGTTTACAATCAGTACTTTTGTCTTGTCTGACAGATAATTCTCCCACTGCCGTACTTCTTCATAATAAGGTATGGCAACACGTTTCCCGCCCGCAAGCCGGATCAGTTCCGGATACGAAAGCCAGGCAGGTTCATGATAAGCCGCTTCCTCCCCTTCGCACAGGCAAGCCTTCAGCACCATAAAAATCAATGGCTTGGATCCGGCGCTGACCACGATTTCTGATTGAGCGTCCACTGCTGCCCCGTAACGCCTGCGATACATCCCGGCAATCTTTTCTCTTAAAACCGGCAGCCCCATGCTGTCGCTATAATGATATCCAGACTTCATATCTGAATCCGAAATCGGAAATTGCGGAATGTCAAAAAAAGCTTCCCCAAGAGAATAAGTATAGACTCTTTCTCCCCTGCTTTTTTTTTCATAAACAATCTGATTCACAAAAATAGAAAGCGCTTCCGGAATATTCTCCACAAACGAATTTAAATCTGGCAACATGTTCTTTTCTCTCCTAATACAATGCTATCATACTGTCATTTCGTACATCATTTTTTTCTCGCACTCCAGCACATACTGCTGCGTTAATCGTTCTTTCGGGCCTTCCAGGATCTCATAGCCTGTCCTCTGGCTGTCGTTTTCAACGGCCTGAAAACAGCGTCCCTGTACGATTCCGGATCTGTCATAATAACGGCTGGAAATGCTTTGATCCATATATTCCATCAGATGATGTTCTGTCCCGATCCGAAAGCCTGCCGGAAAATCATAAAAAAAATAGACGCCGGCACGTCCGGTCTGCTGGTGCATGCCTTCTTTTAGTTCCAGTCCATGCTGGACCTTGCAAAGATCACCCAGATAGTCCGCTCCTGAAACAATATCTGTCAGATCCGAAGCAATAAATCCGCTCGACCTGGCTCCGATTTCAATTGGAGACATTTGTCCGTCTTCTTTCAGAATCAGCTCCAGATGCCCGAAACAGGCGGAAAAACCAAGCGACTGATAACACTTCACTGCAAAATGTGCGATTTTTTCCAGTGTACCGGGCGGTGTGCATCCGTAATGGAGCCTGACTGCAATGCGGTTGTCTGTCGTATTTTTTGTATGTGACTTTTCTGAAATCCCATATACACAGACATTTCCGGATACATCTCCAAGCATCTCTGCCGTATATTCCGTACCTTCCACAAATTCTTCGATTACAGCCGTCCTGTTTGATGCTTCCCGGACTGCTTTTTGAAAAGCTTGTCTGCATTGTTTTTTTGGACTGTTTTTGTAAAGCACTGTAATGCCGCGGGAAGATGCCGCATTATCCGGCTTTACAATCAGTTTCATATCAGCATTCAGTTCAAACAGGCTTTCATCATATGTCTTCCTTCGAAAGGACAGACGGTTCAAAAGTCCGTCAGCCTCCCATTTTTGTGTCATTTCCGACTTCGACACCGCTCTTTTTAATCCTTCATCCGAAATAGTATTAAGTCCGGCCGCCCTGCTAAGATAAGCAGCTGACACAACAGCTGCATCCATCGAAGAATACACCTGCTCCAGTCTGTCTGGCAGTCCTTCCTTCTCAAGTAAAAACAAAATCTTTTCTGCGTCCTTTACATCTGCCTGAAAATGCCTGTCTCCTCTGACAGCAGGCTGCTCATTCCAGTCTGCAACATAAACCATATACCCTTTCTTTTTCCATTTGCAGTAAATTCCATAATTTAACGGATTCCCGCCCAGCATTAGAACTGCCTTATTCATTCCTGATATTCCTCCTGTAATCACAAAGGATATAATCCGTGATTCGTTTGGAAGCCCCTTTATGCACGGCAAAATGCTGATTTGCAAACATACGGATTTCCTGACACGTTTGATTATAAAATTCCCTGCCGCTTAATTTCTGCATGCATTTTTGTACTTCCTCCCAGTTATCTGCCACGAAAAAATGAGAAGAAACCGCTTCCATTTCGCTGTTTAAAACAACTCCTGCGTCACAGTAAATCACAGGTTTTCCCATTGCTGTAAACGGCAGAAGAATGGATGAATAATCCGAAAGAAGCACATCGGTATTCTGAAACACTGCTTCGACCGGGGAATCCAGGTCGATATAAACCCCGGCATCCTCAAGTGCCTTCAGATACCCCTTCTTGTCCCTTTCTTTCATATCCCCTCTTAGTATAAGTTCATCAAACATCATCGGATGCGGCCGGAAACCAAACTGAATTGTCCGGCTGCACCTGGCAAGTGCCAGAAAATCATCTTTATACCGCAAAAAATTGGAACCTCCGGCTCCGATTTCATGGCTGGAAGTCCATCTTGGCGTCCAGGTAACTTTAGGCACAAAATCCCCCTGTGCTGTACGCTCAGACTGTTCTTTCTGCTGTTTTAATATATGCTCCAGATAGGGATATCCCAGAAAGACCTTTTTGCGCAGCCTGTCTCTGCCTTTTTTCCGGCCTCTTACATGTTCTTTTAATTCTGCCTGACTGGATGCAAAAAATAAATGCATATACTCAAAAAACGGGTTCTGCGCATTCTCCCTGTCAATTTTCCTGGAACCGGAACATCCATATGGAATATAGCAGCATCTTACCGATCTGGCCAGACAGGAAGCCCACAGAATTTTGGAATAAAGCCGGGGATATTGTTCAAAAAAGATAACATAATCCAGATTCCATTTTTTCACATCTGTGCCTAAACTGGCAGCCGGAATGGCATCCTGATACTTCTCATACGGAAAATGATCCTTGCCGTCTTGTTTCGTTATACGGTTACGGACAGGTGAAACAAGAATGACGGTTTCAAACTCTTTTCTTGACTGCATTTCCTGATAAACGCCGATTCCTTTTTCAGACAAACCGCCCCTTGCTATAAATCCGACCCGGATGATCTTTCCTGGTTTTTTCGAAGACTGCCGCATTACGCGGCTGATCAGAAATCCTGAAGATAAGCAATGCCATCTTTTCCAGCAGGCTTTTGCTGCCCTTTTGGGAACTCCATGTAAAGGCTGTATCACATCCTGCATCATTTCACAATTCCTTTCTGTCTGATGATATTTGCGCTTTCTGCCTGATGTCCGGAAACACCAGCTGCTTTCAAAAATTCACCATAATCCCGGATATAGTCATCTTCATCATACAGCTCGGATGCCAGTACAAGCAGTACTGCTCCAGGTGAAAAATCAAACATTTCCCTCCACATATCATTCGCCACATACAGGCCCTCATACGGCCTTTCCAGCGGTACCACTTTCTGTTCCCTGCCATTATCCAGTTTTATTTTACAGCTTCCATGTATACAGACCAGTATCTGCTCCAGCTTTTTATGTGCATGCTTTCCACGGACAAATCCATCCGCAGTATCATACAAAAAGTACACCCGCTTAATCTGGAACGGGATATCTTTAAATTCTTCTAATGCAATCAGCTGCCCGCGCTGGTCACCGTGCGGCTGAAACACATACTTTGTAACTAACACAGTATTCCCCCTCTTTTTACCGTTCCAAAAGCACCTCTGCATCCTGAACCCGCAGGACATGTTCACATTTTTCAATGGTTGTCAGGCGATGTGCAATAATCACAATGGTTGTTTTGCCCAGCAGTCTGCTGATAGATTGCATGACATCTGCCTCTGTCTCGTTATCCAGAGCAGAAGTCGCTTCGTCAAAAACCAGAATCTGTGGATGCGTATACAATGCCCTGGCAATTCCAATTCTCTGCCTTTGTCCTCCCGACAAGCGCACGCCCCGTTCTCCGATTTCTGTATCCAGCTGCTCCGGAAGTGATCTGACAAATTCATCCAGGGAAGCCTCTTTTAAAGCTGTCCAGATTTCCCGGTCATCTGCTTCGTTCTGCCTGATTCCAAAAGCTACGTTTTCACGAATGGAACCATCCAGCATAAAAATATTCTGCGGTATATACCCAATCAGACGGTTCCACTCCTTTCTATGTCCGGCAATATCTGCCCCGTCTGCTAACACCAGTCCTTCATAAGGCGTTAACAGTCCAAGCAGAATATCCGCCGTTGTTGTCTTTCCAGAACCAGAAGTTCCGACAAGTCCAACCGATTCTCCTTTTTTCACAGACAGACTGACATTTTTTAAAATAGGAGTTTGGGAACCCGGATACCGATAGGACACATTCTCAAACACCAGATCCCTTTGAAAACCAAAAGATTCCGTTTCATGCTTCTGTTCCGTTAACATCTGTGCCGTATCATAATGCCTTTTCGTCTCATTTAAATACTCAATCATCTTATCCAGTTTTGGCTCCCGGTAGGCAATTTCACCCAGGGCGCTCGAGATCCTGTTCACAGACGGAAGAAGCCGGATGGCTGCCATAGCCGCTGCTGCAAGTATCGGTACAATTTCATTTAAATTCTCCCCGCTATAAATCAGCAGGGCAATCAAAAGAAACATCGTACTCATGCTTGCTGCCTCAATAATAAATTTGGGAACGATTGTCAGTATATTTTTTCTGCGCGTAACCATAACATGCCGGCTGCCGTATCTTTCGAACTTTTCCTGGAAAAACGGCTCCTTATTCATGATCTTTACTTCTTTGATCCCCTGTATTGCCTGTAAAAGCCATTTATACATACCAGCTGCCGTCCGCTGATGCTCCGCTCCTACCCGGTACAACACTGGTTTAATCACCAGCATAATGCCCAAAAGCAATACAGCCAGTACTGCTCCCATTGCTGCCGTAATCATTGGAGAAATAATAAGCATGCTGGTAATCAGCATCAGCGACACCACCAGTTCTGTAAGGATTTCCAGCAAAACAACCAGCATATAAAACCCCTCTCCGGCATCTGTACTGATTACCCGTATGACCTCTCCTGAATTGATTCCCAGATAATATTCATACGGCCTGTTTAAAAAGCTGTCCAAAAGCTTTTTCTGCACCTTCAGCAGATTCCCATATGTAAAACGGTACTGAAGGTTATATTCAAAAACCAGATATGCATTTTTTAAAATATACAGCAGAGCAAGTATGACCGCAGTAAAAATCAGAAAGGAATCCGCTGACTGCAGCCCAAACATGTCACAGGCTGCAATGACATACTCTTGTTCCATCGTGCCTTGCGGATCCATGGCAGCATTCATAAAAGGCACTGCCAGTGATACAGAAAACAGTTCCAGCAGCCCGCCAATTACCATAAAAACTGCTAACTGTATGATTTTAAACTTTTGATTTCTCGATAAAATCCCGCCAAATTTTTTGATTACACGTACAAACGACATTTCCCGCCCCTGAATCTTTTTTATATACCATAATGGTTCCGTACAAGTTTTACTTCCTGAATGCTTTTTTTATAAGCGGCTGTATTGATGACTGCTTTTTTTAATTTTTCTAAATTCATAATTCCAAGCATGCCATTGACAATACCCGTAACGATATTTCTTTTATTCTGAAACATATTTATAATGATTCTATACCGGATGTATGTCCACGCTTCATTCCATCGGTACAGATATGATTTTCTGGCAGTTTTATAGCAGTACTTCTGCTTCACCTGATGCTCCATTCGAAGAAACGCAGGCTTAAAAAATTCATCCTGGCTTCTGGATATGGAATTTCCAACCCGGTATAAAACAGTGTATGCATCCATACGGTTCATCTGAAACCCGCTGTCAAGCAGCCGCATTTTTACCGGCCAGTCTTCGATATTGCGGATACTGCGGTCATATCCTCCCGCCATTAAAAGATCCGCTTTATTCGTAAAGCAGGTCGGAGAACACAAAACTTCTCTCTTTGCAATATATTCCCGCTGCTTTTCTGCTGACAGGCCGGCAAATTTTTTCTGGTATAACTGTTCTTCATAATCAATAAAATATTTTCTACGTCCTTCATCACCGGAAAAAGACAAGTGCTTTGCATAAACCATGCCATGACATTCGTGCCGGCTGATAAAATCCACATATTTTTCTATACAGTCCGGCAGCAGGATATCATCCGCCGCAATCCCTTTAAACCATTCAGTTACAACCATCCGCATGCACAGAGCCATATGCCTGCTGACTCCCAGATTTTTTGCGGTTTTGCGTACCTTTACAGAAAGAAAGCGGGATTTATGATTTCTCACCCAGCTTTTTATCAAAGCATAAGAGTTGTCTGTGGAACAATCATCCGAAACTGCTAAATGAATCTTTTGATAAGTCTGATTTTTAATGCTCTCCAGTGTTTCTAATACAGTATTTTGTGAATGATAGCTGATCACCAAAACGGTTACTTCCTGCATAACGTTCCTGCTCCTTTTGGATTGCCTGATATTTTTCCAATCGCCCAGCCAGCTGTTCTGCTCAATCCCGGTTCAATAATGTATGCTGAAAAAGTCGAAAATCCAGCAATCATCAGAATTTGAATCAGTGTATATAAAGTCTGAGACGATTGAATATTGATCCTGTTTAACAGCCCGAGTGTAATATAAATCAACGGATAATGCCAAATATAGATACTCATGGAAATTTTTCTTACAGATTCTGAAATTTTTTTCATCGTTATTCCCTGAATCTGTATATGTGATGCAATCCACGCAACAGGATTCCAGAAAAATATCTGCACAACAATCCACATATCTGCAGCAGAATAGACCTGATGATACGATTCATAACCAAGCAATTCAAAAATAAACAGAAAAAGAATCATAAAACAAAGTCCTGCAGATACCGCATTGCTAAGCC
Organism: uncultured Eubacterium sp.; assembly: GCA_910580075.1. Lineage (GTDB taxonomy): Bacteria > Bacillota > Clostridia > Lachnospirales > Lachnospiraceae > Eubacterium_J. The sequence continues at coordinate 32,686 of CAJTVR010000022.1, forward strand.
TGATCTTTTTTCTCATGACTTCAAACTGGTACATAATGATTCCAGAAGAAAACGCAAATAATGCATATAATACACGGGTATCTGGCAAAGTTATATTGATGCCGCCATGCATTCCGGCTGCACATACAAGCAGTACAGCTGATACAATTATATTCGAATATTTTTTCATACATATGCAGACAGCCGCAAAGTAAACATACATGATATAAAGCACGTCAATAAACCAAAGAGGCTGATTATATGGATTTCCGCTTCCAATACCATAACCCGTTCTTAATAAAAACAGATCCAGAAAGCATTCAAACAGATTCACATCCGCCTTATAATAATGGATATGAAACCATAGTCCCACCGGTAATGTTAAAAAGCTTAATTTGAAAAGCTTTCTATAATGCCTGATCAGAAAATCTCTAGATACTGCTCCTGGTATTTTATTATGATCATGCACATGACGATATTTTTTGCTCAAATAATATCCTGATAATGTATAAAAAATCTGATTGACAAAAGAAGCCAGCATTACTTCTCCGGTAAAAGGAATGCTGAACAATCTTTCAAGAAATCGATTTACATAAAAACCCCGGATATGAAGCAATACAACACACAGAACAAAAAAGAGTTTTACAAACGCACAAATGTCTTCTTTTTCCTTCATGTCTCACCTCAGTCCTTCCTTCTGTCCAGCCTGATGATTCCCCTGCCATCACAAAACAGTGCAGTTATCAGCACTGCTGCGTAAAGATGGCTGCTCATCATAAACTGAAACGCATAAAACGCGATCATACATGAATACACGCATATTGCATAAAACACCATCCACCACCCGCAGCGGGCAATTGCCCGCTTGTATATATATCCAATAATGCAACCATAAATGGCTGTAACCATTACAACTCCCGCAATCCCAAAATCCGTATATGGTCCCGCAATAAAGGACGCAACCTGCCCGCCTGGAATGTCAATCGGATGTTTTGGAAGCAAAAGTCCCAGACGCTGGAACAGGCGTCCAAAAAATCCAAACGAATGAATTCCTCTGGTAACCCACGCATGGCTGCTGATATACGCATCAAAAATATAAAATTGTTTTCCAAAATAAGTAATCAGCCAGTGAACCGGCTGGCCTGTAATTTCATCTGCAAAGCTTGTTTTTTGTGTTCTTTCTGCCAGAAACTGCATGACTGCAAGCGCAGCCATTCCAAGCACAATCATCTTTGGACGGAGGCGTTTTTTTCTCTTTTTTGCGTCATTCATCTGCAGGCCATAGAAAAAGAAACATGCAAATTCTAAAACAAACTGAAGCAGCACTGTCCTCGCCATTGTTGCAGCAATTGCAAGAACGTATTCTGCAGTTATGACAAAAAACCATATTTTTGTTTTCCGGCTTTTTTCCCTTAACACAAACCGCTTATATGCATATACGCAGAACAGAACTTCAATAAATACGACGCTGTATTTTCCAAGCAGGCTGTTCTGCTGCACGTACAGACTGTAATAGCGGATATTGCGGATAACATTACTTCCAAAATATCCGCTGGATGCTGCCCGGACCATATAAAATACCGTCGCAACCGTCCCAGCTGATGCAATCAGCTGATACAAAGAAAACAAAACCGGATTATAATTTAATTCACTTGCAGCATACGTTCTTTTTACCCTTGACGGCTGGTATGCCATTGTACATCCAGACACAAACGATACAATTCCCAGCAGGTAAACAGCATAAGTCCCCGCCGAAATCTCATAATTTCTTCCGTCAAAAAAAATCAGATTGATAACTACGGATACGAATACCGGAGCTGAAAATGCAAGAACCGGATTTAAAAGATCTTTGGATTTTGTATATACATACCAGCCATACATGGCCATGCAATACGCGGTAAATAACAGTAAATACTTCATACAAACGATTCTCTCATTCTGACAGCTTTTCTGTTTCCTTTAGAAAACGGCTGATGATTCTGTTCCAAAAAAGCAGATGTCTGGCATAGGAATATCTCTGTTCCCATTTTTTTCTTGCATTTTTCGAATACTGCAGCCATATTTCCCAGGAAGCACAAAGACTTCCTAATGCCTCTGCCCACTGATGCCTGGCAATACAGCAGCCTGTCTGGCTGCTGATGATTTCTTTTGCAATGCCGGTATCGGAACCTGCAATTGGCAGCCCCGCTGCTAAAAACTGTATTAATTTAAACCCGCCTTTGCCTCTTGTAATCTCATTGTCATACAGCGGCATAATGCCGATATGGGACTTTTTCATTTCTTCCAGAGCCGCCTTTCGTGACCATTTCACATTCCGTACTTGAAAACTGACTGCCTGGTACGAAAGCTTTCTGTCACACACGCAGATCAGGACAAGTCTTTTTCCTTTTTTCGAAAGCTGCGTGCCAAGACGTTCCAGTTCTCCAAATACAAGTTCCAGATTTACCATTACAGTATGTGTCCCTGCCCAGATCAGCCGTATCTCTTTTTCAAACAGTTTTCTGCGGATGCTGTAATCTGCTTTGCGTAATTGATAATCACCATCGGTAGTGAGAAGAATCTGCGATTTTTCCCGGTACCTGGCTGCCAGTTTTTTCTTATGAAATTCACTAAGCAGTATGATTTCATCTGCATATTTTTGAAGCAGACACCATTCTTTGTTTGTAATTTCTCCCATCTCAAGAATAGAATCATCAAAATCCCAGATCACCGGATGTTTTTCCAAAAGCCTGCGTTCCAAGATTCCATGTACGATGCTGCAATACCTTGGACAGATTTCCCGGTTTATAATAACCAGTACCGGATGTTTCACATAATCGGATAGCAGAAACCAGAAACTTCTCAGAAAAATCACCAGACTGTATGCAATTTTGTCCATGCCCGTTCCACGGAACTGATAACGCATATAGATTCCGTCCGGGCATAATTCACGATAAACAAAATTCCTGTTTATTTTTGTTAAGTACTGTGTCAGCCTGTAATATCCAGATGGATTGATATTCTTATTTCTGACATATACGGTAATGTAGTCTTTTGTCGTAATAAGGACCTTCCTTCATTTATAAATATAGTTTCTGCATCATGCGCATAACCCTCGATGTGCGAAAATGCCTGATGACTTTTTGATTATGCACTCCCTGCGCCATTCTTTCCTGCTGACTGCCTGCAAGTTCCCTGACTGCCTGCGCCCAGCCGTCCGGCTGTTCGGGTTTTACCTGTAAGTCCTGTTTCCTGATTAAATCGCGGTTTCCCCTGATATCGGATACAATTGCCGGAAGCCCGGCTGCCATCGCTTCCATCAGCCCGACATTCAGTCCCTCCCGAAAAGATGGAAGCAGAAAAATATCAGCAGCCTTTAAAAGTTCTGGCACATCGCTGCAAAATCCCAAAAGATGGAGACGGACTCCAAGCTGATCTGCCAGATTCCCAAGTTCCTTTTTCAGTCCGCCCTTTCCGGCAATCACGTAATGCAGCCTGCCAGAAAGTTCAGGTTCTATTTTCCCCAGCGCCTCAATCACGGTTTTATGATTTTTATTCTGATTCAGTTCTCCTACTGACAGCAGAAAGATATCTTCTGCCCTGATTCCAAGTGCTTTCCTTTTTTCTTCCCTGTTAACAGCCAGGTTTTGATACTTTTTCACATCAACTCCCACTCCCGGAATATACACCGTTTTCTTAGCGTGAAAGTACTTTTTTGCCCTGGCATAGTCTTCCTGATTAATGGTAATCAGGACATCGGTCATCCAGCTGAGCATCCACTCTATGAAATAAAAAATGATCCAGTTTCTGAGCGGAGCGCCACGGTAAAAATGAAATCCATGTGCCGTATAGATCGATTTTATCCGGTGTCTTGCCGCTGTAATCCGTCCGGCTGCTCCGCCGATCGGGCTATGGGAATGGATAAAGGCATAGTTTTTGGACCGCATATTATGATGCCGGATTGGATTGACAGGCCTGGCTGTTCCGCATACAACTGCATCCAGCTGCCTGAATGCCCGCAGATCTGCCTTTACATCCACCGCTTTTCTGTCAAAATCGATCTGATAGCAGTCAATGGAAAGCTGATCCAGCTGTTTTATCAGCTTTGCAATCCTCTCATCTGTACACGTACTTCCATGCATAAAATTAGCTGCAACATCCACATCATATCCAAGACTCAGCAAAAGCCTGATATTCGGCCAGTTAAACTGATCTATCATCGATGCTACGGATGCAGTAATCAGGACGGTTTTCTGATATCCAGGCATCTGAGAGCTGTTCTTTGAATTTCCCATATTCCCATTTTCTCCTGTACCGCGCGTGGCTTTCTATGACCCCATTCTGACTGTATAGCCTTCAGACTCCCACAGCCAGTCCGGTTATTTAATCCTGTAAAAATACGACTACACCTATTAACGAAATGCCGTTCTGTAAGTAAAAATTCAGCGCAGAATCCAGCATCTGATGCGTTGTTGTGCCTATCCGGCATACCAAAAGAACATTTCCTGTTTCTGCCAGGCTGTCCCATGCCGCAGTATCGGCACTGATATGTTCTGCAGCTGACATTTCAATGCCAGCCTCTTTCAGCTGTGCCACAATACCTTTCAAGCACTCTTTTTCAAACGAAGCAAGCGGAAAGTCTGCTGCCACACACAGCTTCGCTACTTTCTTCCTCCGGCATGCTAATTTCATACGGACTGCAGCCTGCAAACCGGTATGTCCATAAGCATCCTGGCGCGAAGCCAGTCTTTTGTTTCCTGTTTTTCTGCATTCCGGTTTTATTTCTCCATAAACCGGAAATGCATATCTGCGTCTTATTTCCTCCGTACTCTTGATCCGGTCGTCCAGAATATACCTGCAGAAAAAAACAGAACCATACAGGAACATGCCTGCCAGCAGTCCGATACATGCATATTTTATGGCACGTTTTAATTTTCCCCCTGTTCCAGATATCTCAAAATCCTCTTTTTCCTGTTCTTTCGTCTGCGTTCCAGCGGCTTTGCGATAAGCAGCCTCCTGATTTAAGCTAAAAGTATCCGTTATTGCTTTGAGGCTTGTTTCATTTGCTGACAGCTGATTTCTTTTATCGCGCTGCAGCGCTTGCAGGCTGCTGTCTGCCGTAATCCTTTCCATGCTGTTTAGCATCCTCAGTCTGTGTTTTCCCGCCTGTTTTACTATTTTTGCAGAATATTCTTTTAAAACTTCCTGCATATCCCCTGCCAGTTTTTGGGTTTCCTGTTGACTGCTTCCGGTTACTTCCACATAAAAAATCGCCGGAAGAGACATGCCGCTGCCTGGCAGATTTTCTGCAGAAGATAAATAATACGTCTCATACGTCTTTTGGTACGCAGACAATACCTCTGCCAGATAGCTTTTGTCTATGTTCCACCTGCTGTCTTCCTGCTGCAGAGCCTGTGCTGCACCGCCGTTTAATATAAAATTCAGATAACTTTCCAAAATAGCTGGCAGTTCCTGCTGCTGCGCATAATCAATACAGTACAGCATTACATGTGTAGCTTTCTGATACGGATTTAGTTTCATAAGAAGGGAATTGTCCAGATACGTTTTCAGTTCCTCATTTTCCTTTTCCAGCTTCAAAGCATCGGTAACTGCCTGCTCATCCTCCTGTGTAAGTGCAGTCCCTTCTTTCGTACTGTCTGCCTGTAAATTGCTGTCCCTGAGCCATCCATACCCTGCAAAAAGCACTGCAGTCAGCAGCACACATGCAGCTGCCTGTTTCCAGTGTCTGAAAAATCTGTACACCAAATCAGCAAGGTCAATATCGATATCTTCTGTTCTTTTCCAAGAATACTGTTCGTCCATCCGATTGTATTTCCTTTCCCAAAAACTGTGTTTCTTCTGCTGCTCTTCCTGAAAATCCGCTTGCCAGAAAACGTTTTGGCCTTCTGCACGCTTATGACTCATTCATAATCTCAGCAACCGACTTCATAATCCGGACATACATCGCATAACTATCTGCCTTTCCGACAGACTGCGTACCGCTTTTCACATCTGGTTTTTCTTCTTCCTGATTTTTCCGTTTTCTGCTTTTATCCGGCTGATTCCACATATCCAGCACAGCACCTGATGCTCCTGCCACACCCCAGAGCAGCTCATCGGCCCCGGATTCGAGCACTGTACAGATACTTGCAAATGTTTCCATGCTCATGATTCTGCTTCCCCGCTCGATGTGCCCCAAAAATGACATACTGATGCCGCACTTGTCTGCAAGCTCACCCTGTGACCAGCCTTTTGCTTTCCTGACCTGGCGGATGCGCATGCCTATCTTTTCATAATCAAGTTCCTGCATAATCTCCTCCCATCGATCCTGCTGTAGCAGTTCCATAAATGTCTTTCCTGTTTTCTCTGATATTTTCTCAGGCAGATTGAACGACACCGGTTTTGCATAACATTTTCCTGTAAATTGTTATCCCTGCAGACTGACCCGGATCCCCCGCATTCCTTTTATTTATAAGGTTTTTCATAAACCCGAACGGCTGCCGGCCCGGTGCATCCCATGTATATTTAAAGATTTCTGCCAGACCCAGGACTAGGATGTTCACAATAAAACATGTAAATTTTTTGTATATATTAGACAAAAAACAGATATAAAAATGGAAAAGATGCATGAAAAACTGGAAATGCAGACAATTTTTTCTTTATACTTGCAAAAAGAAAAGAATTGATATAGAATACTTTCAGACAACAATTTACAGGAAAATGTTATCTATAAGAAAATCATCCTGAACCTGTCAGCGACTGCCTGGTCATCCAGGATCCTGGCTGCTCCGGCAGACCCGGGGTTCCGGCACGAAAAAAGCCGCCCTGTTTTCAAGGACAGCTTTTTGCAATACAATATTTTCAATTATATTTTCCTGTGTTTTCGATAAAACTCTCTCACTCCCGTATTCCTGACAAAAATCATTATATGTAACCTTCTATGCCAGTATTTTCTATACCCAGGCTTCTATGCTCAGGATGACTTAAAATTTTCTATGACATTTTCCAATGACAATATTTCCAGGCCAGATTTCTATGCTAATACTTTCATGCTCAGGATGATTTCTGATATTCTATGACAATGATTCTATTCCAAAATTTCAACGCTGATAATTCCGGTAAAAACTGTTATGCTAACGCTCTTCAATACTCATAATTTTTTCCAGCACCTCAGTCTTTCCAGTTTTCAGCACCCGGAATGCAGAGTAATCATCGCTGTTCGTCAAAAGCACTGCCGTCGTCGTATGATATCCTGCGGCTTTAATTTTTTCAATATCAAATGCAATCAGTTTCTGCCCGGCCTTTACTCTGTCGCCTTCTGATACAAAAAGTTCAAATCCGTCACCTTTCATACTGACCGTATCAACACCTACATGGATCAGCAGTTCCATCTCTCCCGGCCCGGTGATTCCAATTGCATGGCGGGTATCTGTCACCGAAGAAATCACGCCGTCAAACGGTGCCAGCACTTCTCCGGTTTCCGGCTCAATTCCAACGCCGTCTCCAAGAACGCCGGAAGCAAACGTTTCATCCGGAATCTCTTCCCTTCTGACAATACTGCCTTTGACTGGTGCAAGAACACATTTTTCAGCCTGCTTCGTTTCTGCCGGCTCTGATCCTGTCTGAACGTCTGCTTTGGCTTTTTCCTGTGCTCCATTCTCTGCATCTTCTGATTCTTCTTTCCATAAAACCCACGTAAGCGCAAAAGCCACTGCAAAAGCCACCGCCAGCACAATCGCATACTGCACAGTATAATCCAGTGTAATCAGAAAACCAGGAATTCCGGTCACGCCGTAAGAGGTTGCCCCGATGTGAAACAGCGAGCCTAGAAATGCTCCTGCTGCGCCGCCTGCAATACCGCAGATTAACGGTTTCCCAAATCTTAAATTTACACCAAATATAGCCGGTTCTGTAATTCCCAGTGCGGAAGACAGCGCCGAAGGGATTGCTACAGATTTTGTTTTGATATTTTTAGCTTTCAGGCCGACTGCCAGACATGCCGCACCCTGTGCAAAGTTTGCTGCAGATGCAATCGGCATCCAGATATTCAGCCCGCCTTCTGCTGAAAGCATTCCTGCTTCTATCACATTGTACATATGGTGAATTCCGCATACAACCGTCAGCGGATACAGGCCTCCCATAATCATAGCCCCGATGCCATATCCGACTGTAACAATCCATCCGGCAAAATCCAGCACATAATTTTCTGCTGTAGAAAATACCGGTCCAATCAGTCCTAATGTAATAAACGATGTCGCAAGTACCGTACACAGAGGCGTTACAAATAAATCTATCATCTCAGGCACATGCTGGTGCAGCCATTTTTCGATTCTGCTCATCAGCCATACTGCAATCACTACCGGAATGACATGTCCCTGATAGCCTACCTGCCGGATTGAAAATCCCGCAAGATGCCACACCGGAATATCCGCTGCATCCATTGAACCAACCGTCCATGCATTTATCAGGTTCGGATGAATCATAACCATTCCGATCACTGCTCCAAGAAATATATTTCCGCCAAAAACCCTTGCTGCAGATACCGCAATCAGAATCGGAAGAAACGTAAACGCTGTATTTGCCATCATGTCTAAAATGCCATACCAGTCGCCTTCCGCAAACGAAGGAACTGCTTTTCCAAGCGCCTCTACCAGTCCCATCATAAGGCCGGAAGCCACAATCGCCGGAAGAATCGGTACAAACACATCGCCCAGCGATTTAATCATCCGTTTTAATACCGGCTGTTTCGCTGCTGCAGCTGCCTTAACGTCTTCTTTTGTCGATGCTGTCATTCCGCTGACGCTTAAAAACTCATCGTATACTTTATTAACTGTTCCCGTACCAATGATTAGCTGCAGCTGTCCGTTACTGCTGAATACTCCCTTTACGCCATCGATATTTTCCAGCTTTTTCATATTAATTTTACTGTTATCCACTGTGACCAGCCGAAGTCTTGTGGCACAATGCGCTGCACTGACGAGATTTTCCCTGCCTCCCAGGTTTTCGTATATCTCTTTTGCGCATTTCTTATAATCCATTGCCATCTCGATTCCCCTTTCAAACTTTTTGTTTCTAATTTGTGATATCGATTTCACTATTTATAATATTTATACCACAAATATTTACTGCTGCATACTGGCATATCAGCCAATTTTTAGCATATTTTTTTGTGCAGTATTGAAATCGATTTCATTTAAACTGTAAAAAAAATATGTTATATCTTTCTGCAGCAGCGTCTTCTGTCCTGCCAGAATCTGTATTTCTTATGAATTGATTTATCTGCTTTGTCTGATTCATCTGTTTCATCTGCTTTGTCTGATTCATCTATTTTATCTGTTTCATCTGCTTCATTTCCTGCCTTCTGATATCCGGCCTTCTTCACATGTTTATTCCACACTGATCAGATGATGTCTGATAAATGCCTTCTTTATTCCGTCGTCTTTTACTGCCGGACAGATATCGTCTGCTCTTTTTTTGAGTTCCTCACTGCCGTTTTGCATACAGATACTAAGTGCTGCGGTTTCCATCATTTCCAAATCATTCATGCTGTCGCCAAATGCCACTGTATTTTCAAGCGGGATTTTTAACCATTCACAGACTCTTTTCACAGCCCGGCCTTTATCAAATTCTTTCGTCAGGATTTCACCATTGACATATCCGTTTTCCCTGCCTTCCTGGATACAGAAATTAAACTCAGACGAAAGTTCGCTCTTTGCTTTTTGCATCTGCTCTGCTGTCTGGCTCATAATCACAATTTTATATGCTGCCTCTCCGTTATATTCTTTCATTGGACGTATGTTCAAAGACTTTTCAATCTGTTCTCTCCAGCGGAGCATCTCGCTGTTATTTCCTTCTGATGCATGGCTGCGCAGAAATTCCTTAAATTCCTCATCTGTATATGAACCGTCCATACATTCCACGGTCCGGTAGATACCGTTCTTTTTCAATATTTCCATTGCCGTCTGCTTCTGCGTTTCTGTCATCGGGCAGTTATAAATCACTTTGCTGCCGCATTCTATATATCCTCCTGAACTTGCTGCAATTCCGTCAAATTCATGTTTCAGCAAAGGTTTTAGCATATCGTAATTCCTTCCGGTACATAAAAATACCAGATGCCCTTCTTTCCTCGCCTGCTCCATGGCCCAGACTGCTGACTGCGGCACCTCATTCCTGCCTGGTTCTGTTAATGTACCATCGATATCCAGAAAGATTACTTTTCTTCTGATTTCCTCACTCATGTCTGTTCTCCTTTCCTATTGTGTGATTCATTTTTTCTTTTCTTCTTTCACTGCTTCTTTTTTCCGTTTTGTTTATGAAGCGGTTTGGTTTTGATACGGCACCGCTCCTAAAATACCACCTGCTTTCTCTTTATATTTATATTGTAAAGGCAGGACATCTCTGCCCTGCCCGGACTGCTGTCTTTTACATCCGGCTGCAGCCAATCGGTCAGCCGGCTGTATTCATTTGCAGTTCTTCTTCATCTCCGCGATATATAAACGGCTCTATTTTATCAATAATCACCGTGTCTTTTGATGAATAGCTTAATGATAACGGTTTTGTCAGATCCAGCGCAAATACACCGAGTATGGATTTCGCATTCACAACTCTCTGCTCAGAGCCCAGATCAAAATGTGTTTCAAACTTTTCAATAATTTTTACGAACTGTTCTACCTGTCTTACATCCTTAAATTTGACATTTACCTGCTGCATGAAAACCCCTCCTTACTTCTTTATTTGGTTGGTACTATGTTATCGATTTCATTTTCCGAAATTTATCATAACCGTTTCGTGTTTTTTTGTAAATTGGCATTTCCTATAATTTTCCATGCAGTTTTTTGTGGATTTTGATGAAATCCATTTCAGGCTTGTCATACGCCTCTTCGGACGCTGGAATTGTGGTAAAAAGAACCTTCTTCAGGTTTGAAAAATACCTGCATGTAAAGCATGTAAAAGGTTCCGCCGGCCTGGCTGCGGCACAGTCAGTATTCATCATCTTTTACAATAACAGGAAGCCTCGCTCCCATCCGGCTCAGCAGTTCATTGCTGATACTTCCGCAGGCATCTGCAAGATCTGGTGCCAGCGGACCGTCTTCTCCCGTTCCTATCAGCACTGCAGTATCCCCTGCTGCAGCATCCGGCACGTCCGTAACATCCACAGCCATCTGGTCCATGCAGATGCGTCCTATGACCGGAACCTGATGCCCGCGGATGTTCACACGGCCTTTTTCACAGGACAGGCTTCTTGGATAACCGTCTCCGTATCCGGCCGGCAGAATGGCAATCCGGCTGTCGCGGCTGGCTGTAAATGCTCTTCCATATCCGGCACTGCTGCCTTTTTTCAAAAAACGGATCAGCACGATACGGCTTTTCAGGGAAAGCACAGGCTGTAAGTCCAGCTTCAGTTTCGTATCGTCTCCCGGAAAACTGTGTACACCGTACAATGCAATTCCTGCTCTTACATAATCACAGGAAAGTTCCGGGTAATTTAAAAGGCCGTAGCTGCTCTGTATATGAAGTTTGGGAAGCGTAATGCCGGATTTTGCCAGCGCATCTGTCAGACTGTAAAAACAGGCAGTCTGTTTTTGTGTAAAAGATATATCCTCTGCAGCCCTGCTGTCCGCACAGCACAAATGCGTATACATTCCGCATACACGGATATATTCCATCGCAAACACTGCCCTGACGCCAGAAACATCTTCTACGGGTATGCCAAGCCTGTGCATGCCTGTATCGATTTTGATATGGACTTTCACCGGTATGCCCTGTCTGTTTAATTTTTCCGCATAATCAGAATCAATAACCGTCTGCATCAGGTCATATCTGCACAGCTCCTTCGCCCGTCTGACATCTGTATAGCCAAGAACCAGTATTTCTCCGCGCACGCCGGCTTCCCTTAGCCGGATCCCTTCCTCAATGACAGCAACGGCAAAAGCCGTAACGCCCATGTTATTTAAATGAACCGATATTTCAGCTGCTCCATGTCCGTATGCGCCTGTTTTTACCACCGCCATCAGTTCACACCCGGGCGGCAGTACCTTTTGAATCTGCTGCACGTTATGTCTTAAATGGCTGATACTGACTTCAATCCATGCACGGTCCGTATCGTGCTTCATATTTCCCATAATCTCACGTTCTTCTTTCTATTATCCGCACCGGCTGCGGCACGACTGTGCATCCATCCGGAAGATCTGTATTTACAACGGCACCCGCACCGATTTTTACGTTGTTTCCAATCCGGACTGCGCCAATGATAACAGCTCCTGCGCCAATCAGGCAGTGGTCCCCGATTTGCGGTGCCTGTCTGTTCACTTCTCCGATTGTTACATTCTGATAAATCCAGCAGCCGTTTCCGATTTGTGCATATCTTGAAATAAAAATCCCATGCAGCCCGTGCGGAAGCGACAGATTCCCCTTAATTACCGCATCAGGCCCGATATATCCTCCGTGCCGGTGCGCGCTGCGGCTTAACAGAAATGTCAGAATGTCGTGCATAATTCCGTCTGCTGTTTTTTTCTGCAGCCTGTAAAGACGCCAGAACATGCTTAAATCATTTCCTCTGGAATATTCTATGATTTTTCTTCTAATACTCATATAACCATTTTATCCTTTCCTGTCAGCCCTGTGTATACAGACCGGTCAGTTTATCCAGCAGCTGGGAAAATGACAGGCCGATTCCTTTCATCATATTGGGATAACGGCTGTGGGATGTAAACCCCGGAATCGTGTTTACTTCATTGAATACAATTTCACCGGAAGCTGTATAAAACATGTCTACCCTTGCAAAACCTGAACAGCCCAGTACCTTATAAATTTTTACAGCTGTTTTTTGTATCCGTTTCTCCGTTTCTGCATCGATTCTGGCAGGCATATGGATTTTGGAAGTTTTCAGCGTGTATTTTTCTGTATAGTCAAAAAATCCTTCTGACAGTTCAATCTCATCCACCCTTCCTACGGTCAGGTCATGGATTCCCAGTACCGCGCAGCCTGTTTCAAATCCATCCACTGCTTCTTCTATGGTCACCTCCGCGTCATGTTCAAACGCGGCATCTATCGCAGCATCCAGCTGGCTTTTTTCCATTACTTTTGTGATTCCAAAAGAGGATCCCGCACGGACCGGCTTTACAAAAAGCGGATAAGACAGCTTCTTCATTGCGGCGCATGCTTCTTTTCTTCCTTCAGAATCAAATGTTACGGATTCCGGTACACAGATTCCTGCCTGGCTCACCAGTTTATGCGCCCTGTCTTTGTCCATGCAGAGTGCTGAAGAAAGCGTATTGCATCCAATCACCGGTATTCCCGCCATTTCAAATATGCCCTGTATCGTCCCGTCTTCTCCGTTTTTTCCATGCAGTACCGGAAATGCCAGATCTGTCTTTATTACGCTCCAGCCCTGTTTTGAAAACTCCAGCAGGCCTTTCACTGACGGATTTGGAGAAACAGCTGCCTGCCGCAGATTTTCTTTATCCTGATCCCAGGTATTGTCCTTCATTTTTTCCATTACTTTTTCAATCCCGCCTGTAACATGATACCAGTCCCCGTTTCTCGTAATCCCGACTGGAATGATTTCATATTTCTCTTTGTTTATATGTTCCAGCACTGAATATGCCGACTGCAGCGACACCTCATACTCTGTAGAATTTCCTCCAAATATAACAGCTATTTTTATTCTGTGCATCTTACACACCTCTTTCTGTTTCGTAACTTTTCCCAAAACAAAAGCATCCTTGTCCTGGTATTATAATTTTACCAGTTACAAGGATGCAGTTTATCCGTTTTTTCAAAAATCATTCTATGGTTTTTCTACAAAATTTCTTACAGTCTGCTTAAGAAAAACTGATTTTTTTATGAAGACCTGGCTGCCGCTGTCTGTGTTCCCGTTTCCAGAGGCAGTACAACCGTAAATTTTGTCTTCTCATGTTCACTGTCTGCCCAGATTTTTCCTCCATGCAGCTCTACAATCTGTTTTGCAATGGCAAGCCCCAGCCCCGCACCTCCGTTTTTTGTACTTCGTGAAAGATCCAGGCGGTAAAACTGTTCAAAAATCTGCCCCAGCCGTTGTGCAGGAATCGTATCGCCGTCATTTGAAAATGTAATGGATGCTGTTTCATCCTGTCTTTTAGCCGCGATCCTGATATCCGTCCCCGGAAAGCTGTAAATTACAGCATTCCTTAAAAGATTATCAAACACACGCTGAATTTTATCAGCATCGCACTGTAACGAAAAATCCTCTTCCAGGGCCAGGCTGCAGGTCAGATTTTTTTCTTTCAGCATCGGCTGGAATTCATACAGCAGCATTTCCAAAAGACGCGTCAGGCTGATTCTGCTGTACTGCAGCGTGATATGGGACAGATTAAATTTCGCAATTTCAAAAAATTCGTTCATTAAATCTTCCAGCCGTTCTGCCTTATCCAGCGTCACTGTCAGATATTTTTCTCTTAATTCTTCCGAAATATTCTTTTCATCACGCAGCAGGTTCAGATATCCGGTCACCGATGCTAACGGCGTTTTCAAATCGTGTGCCAGATACATGATCAAATCATTTTTCCGGTTCTCTGCCAGCTTCATTTCGCTTTTCTGCTGCTCAATCGTATGCCGTACCGCGTTCATTTTCCGTTCCAGCGGAAGCAGTTCCGGTGAAAGAGAAATTTCCCCGGCAGTTTCATTGATGATGCAGTCAATCCCCTGGTTTACTTCCATAAAATATCTGGTAAACCAGTTTAGATAAATCCGAAATACCAGGAAGAATATAAGAGCCATCGCCACAGCAAAAAACAGCTTGATATTATTGCGGAATGTATGCTGGTATAAATTCAGCGCTTCTTTATAATTCATATGAAACAGGTTCTGATACATGCTCACTGCAAAATTCGCAAACCGTCCAAAGAATACATACGTATACAGCATCCAGGTAATCAGTATGGCAGACAGAGCCAGAAGTATCGTACGCCAGAAAATCATTCGCTTAAACTGTGCAAAGTCACCGGCCTTTGCCCGTCTGCTTACAAACCATTTATTTTTCAATTGTGTACCCAACTCCCCATACATTTATGATAAACTTAGGCTTTCTGGCCGGTTCATTCATTTTTTCCCTGATACGGCCGATGTGGGCCATCACAGTATTATTCTGATTCAGATATTTCTCGCCCCAGACTGCCTCATACAATTCTTCAGACGCAACGACGGTTCCCTGGTGTTCGCATAAATACCAGAGAATGGAAAATTCCAGCGGCGTCAGCTGCAGTTCTTTTCCATACAGAAAACACTTATGCGTATTTTTGTTAATCAAAAGCCCCCGGATATCATATTCCCTGATCTCCTGCGGTTTTCGGTCTGCCATCTGGTTATAATGCGTATACCGCCGCAGCTGCGTCTTCACCCTAGCCATGACTTCCAGGGGATTAAACGGCTTGATAATATAATCATCTGCTCCGATTGTAAGCCCCATGATTTTATCTGTATCTGCAATCTTTGCCGTAAGCATAATCACCGGATAATAGTACTGTTCCCTGATTTTGCGGCAGATACTGAATCCGTCGGAATCCGGCAGCATGACATCGATAATGGCCAGATCCAGCTTTGTATGCTCTATACACGAAAGAGCTTCTTTGCCATTGTAACATTTATGTACCTGGTATCCGTCATTTTTCAGATAAATCTCCAGCAAATCAGCAATTTCCTTCTCATCATCTACAATTAAAATATGTTCCTGCATATGCGCACTAACACTCCTTATTCAATCGACTTAAGCGATTCTGCCATATTAATCTTTTCCAGTTTAAAGAACATCACACCGTTTACCAGCATTGCAAAACAAAATGTAAACAGCAGGCTGTACAGATAACTGCGGGGCTGTATCAGTGTCTGAAACGAAAGCATATCGATTCTGACCTGATACATAACAAACGCATGCAGGCACCTGCCAAGTCCCAGGCCGCTAAACGCCCCGACTGCTGTCAGCGCCAGGTTTTCCCTGAACACATAATCTGCCGTTTCTTTTGCATAAAATCCGAGCACTTTAATCGTAGCAATCTCACGGATGCGTTCTGTAATATTAATATTGGTCAGATTATAAAGTACGATAAAAGCAAGGCTTCCCGCACAGACGATAATCAGCATCACAATATAATCCAGGCTTTCCATCATAGACCCAATCCGGGAACGCATATCTTCTGTAATCGAAACGGCTAATACTTCATCGTTCTCAGAAACAGCCGCTGCCGCTTCATGCACATCCGTACCTTCGTTTACCGTCACATAAGCGCTTTTATACTCCGGTTTTCTTCCAATCTGTGATTCATAAGTTTCTTTGCTGATATATACGTAATTATATACATAATTTTCACACAGCGCAGATACCGTTACCTTCAGGCTGTTCATGTCACTGTCACGCAGCAGCACGGTATCTCCCGGCTTAATTTCGAGGTCTTCAGCTATTTTTCTGCTTATGACTGCTTCCCCGTCAGAAGGATACGGAATGTCTGTCCCGTCTTTTGTGTAAAGGTTTAGAAATTCACCTGTCTGTCCGGCATCTTCCGGGATTTCCAGGTACACGGATTTTGTTTTTCCGCCGAAATCCAGATCAGCGCTTTCCTCATAACGGCAGGCCGCTTTCTCCAGCTGGCCGTTCAGGCTCTCCTTCAGCTGTTCCATATCCTGGCTATGCACGCCTTTCGAAAATGTAATCCCGATATCATAAACCTGTACTTTTTCATACTGCATATCCGCCACATTCGTTACAGAATCCTGAATACCAAACCCTGTAACAAGCAGTGCCGTACATCCCCCGATGCCAAGTACCATCATAAAAAACCGTTTCTTGTACCTTACGATATTGCGCATGGACACTTTATGCAGAAACTTCATTCTGCTCCATATAAACGGTATCTTTTCCAGCAGAATCCTTTTGCCGCTTTTGGGAGCCTTTGGCCGGATGAGGGTTGCAGGCACGCTGTAGAGTTCAAAACGGCAGGAAAAATACGCCGCTCCGACAGAGCAAAGCAGTGCGGCCGCGAGTGAAAGAAGCGCCAGGCGGATATCAAAAACATACTCGATATCCCCCATGCTGTACATGATGCTGTATCCCATCCAGATTACCTTTGGAAACAGCCACATACCGCCCAGGCAGCCGGCCACCGCACCCAGAAGCGCCGCAGAGCCCGCATAAAATAAATATTTGCCCATAATGACCCCGTCCTGATATCCGAGCGCCTTTAGCACTCCGATCTGCGTCCGCTGCTCTTCGATCATCCGGTTCATCGTCGTCATACACACAAGCGCTGCTACCAGAAAAAAGAACACCGGGAATACATTGGCAATCGCCGCTACTATATTGGAATCGCTTTCGTAACACGCATAGCCGATGTTCGTATTCCTTGTCAGCACATACGAATCCGGCTCTTCCAGTTCTGAAAGCTCTGCCCTGGCATCGTCAATTTCACGCTGGGCATCCCCTGTTTCTTTCTCAAATTCTGCCTTTGCATCTGCATACTCCGCTCTGGCATCTGCAATCTTTGCACGGCCTTTTTTTAAATCTGCCTTTCCTTTTTTCAGTTCTTCCCTTGCATCCGCAAGATCTGCCTCTGCTTTTAGCAGATCCGCCCTGCCGTCTGCCAGCTGCGCACGTCCGCTCTCAAGCTGCTGCTTAGCTTCTGCTAACTGCCGGCGTCCGCTCTCAAGCTGTGCTCTGGCCCGGTCTGTTTCTTCCTTTCCTGCCTGAAGCTCTTTTTCGGAAGCATTGATGTTCTTTTGATTGCGCAGCAGCTTATCTTTCGCGTCCTGCAGCTGTGCCCTGGCATCTGTAATCTGTTTTTTCCCTTTCCTGATTTCGTCTCTGCCTTCTGAAATCTGCTTAAGGCCCGCCTGAAGCTGCTCTCTGCCCGCTTCTGCCTGCGCTCTGCCTTCCGAAATCCGGCTAAGTCCGGCCTGAAGCTGCGTCCTGCCTTCCTGAAGCTGTGCTCTGGCATCTGTAATCTGGCTGAGACCTTCCTGTATCGCTGCCTGGCGCTTCTCATACTCTTCCTTTGTCATATACTGGCCGGCGTCTTCCTCCACTGTTCCCGGCTGCCTGTCCGTCTGAGACTGCACTGCCTGGACCTGGGTTTCAGCCTGGTTCCGGGCCTGTATATCCGCTCTGGCATCTTCTGCCGTCATCCCGGCTGCATTCCAGGCTGCAAAAGCCTGCTCTAACTGTTCTTTCTGAGTGAGCAGCTGCGCTTCCTGGCTGTTTAACGTACTTTCCTGGCTGTCCAGCTCTGCTGCCCGGGCATTCAGAGCCGCTTCCTGGCTCTGTGCTTCTTTTAGCTGCTCCTCCAGCTTCTTTAACTGCCTGTTCAGCTTTGTTTCCTGAGCCGGAAGCGCCGCCTCTTTTTTCAGAAGCTCTGCCTCCTTCTTTTCCAGCTCTGCCTCCCGGGACTGCAGCTGCTGCCAGGCCCTGGCAAGCTGTGCTTTTCCATCTGCAAGTTTTTGTTCGCCGCTGGCAGTCTGCTGATCGTACTTTTTTAATTCAGCCTCTGCATCCGCAAGCTCCTGTTCTTTTGTACTGATTTCCCGGCTGCCTTCTGCAATCTCTGCTTCCCGGTCTGCAATCTCTTTTCTGCCGTCGGCTAATTCTTTTTCACCATCCGAAATCTTTCTTGCACCATCCAAAAGCTCCTGTTCGCCGTCCCGGATTTCTTTTTCACCGTCAGTAATTTTTTTCCGGCCTTTTTTCAGCTCCTCTTCCGCTTCTGCCTTCTTTTCATCCAGCTGTGCCTGGGCGTCATCGATTTTTTCCTGCGCTTCATCTGTCAGTTCCTGATACCGGGCAGCCACAAGCATTTCTGTCTGTGCCTCCATACCTCCCTGTATCGAATCTATATAGTCTTCGTAGGCATCTGTATAGACATCGTATTTCTGCTTCGCCGTCACATAAATTTCAGTCAGATAATCACAGGCAAACGCCTCCTTTGGCACATATAAAAATGCCGTAATTTTTCCGTCTCCAATGGAAGATGTGCCGCGTTCAAAATTAATATAATAAGGAGAACGCACAATCCCGACTGCCGTAAATGTGCGTTCCTGAAACATTTCCAGTGTATCTTCATCATTGTTATCTGTTACCCGGATTTTCGATCCGACTGCCTCCTCGCCGTACAAAGCCGCATCCAGCACACATTCGTCTGCACGCTGCGGCATCCGCCCGGCTGTCACTACAATCCGGCTGACAGTTTCCGGCACGGTATGGAATTTGTAAACAGACTCATTGCCGTCGCCGGAATCACAGAGCGCATCTGCCGATACCGCCCCTTCCACATCTGCTGTTTCTTCCATTTCCCTGAGACTATCTGTATCTGACTGATGAAATCCCACGGAAGATAACAGACGCAAATCAAAGAAATTCTGCTCTGTAAGATAATCGTTCCCCGTCTGTATCATTGCCGGCGTCGTTGCCTTCAGTCCTGCAAAAAGACCCACTCCTAACATGACAATCGCAAATATAGCTATGTAACGCCCCAGGCTTCCTCTGATTTCCCTGACTGTTGTTTTTATCATCCCGCTGCTCATGCACTGGTTCCTCCCGGATTACCTGCTGTATTTTTCATGTTACCACTCAATCTCTTCGACTGGCAGAATATGTTCATTCATCTGCATATCCTGGACCGTTCCGTTTTTTACTGTTATAATCCGGTCCGCCATTGCTGTCAGCGCCTGGTTGTGCGTAATAACGACGACCGTCATCCCCTTAATCCGGCACGCATCCTGAAGCAGTTTCAGCACGGCTTTTCCTGTGCTGTAATCCAAAGCTCCGGTCGGTTCGTCGCACAAAAGCAGTTTTGGATTTTTGGCAAGAGCCCTGGCAATCGCCACCCTCTGCTGCTCGCCGCCCGATAACTGTGCAGGAAAATTGGAAGCTCTGTCCTTAAGCCCTACCATCTCCAGCACCGTCATCGCATCCAGCGGATCTTTACAGATCTGCGCTGCCAGTTCCACATTTTCAAGCGCTGTCAGATTCTGCACCAGATTGTAAAACTGAAATACAAATCCGATATCGTGCCGCCTGTAAGACGTCAGCTGCTTTTTATTATAAGCTGAAATATCCTTTCCGTCCAAAAGCACCTGTCCAGCCGACAGGCTGTCCATCCCGCCTAATATATTTAAAATCGTCGTCTTTCCGGCCCCTGATGCTCCGACAATCACGCAGAATTCTCCTTTTCCGATCGTAAAATTCACATCTTTTAGCGCCTCGATATCTATCTCTCCCATATGGTAGACTTTGCCGGCCTTTTTAAATTCTACAAAGGAATTCATATTTTATGCTCCTTTTCTTTGCTGGTATCTGCCTGCTGTTTGTTTCCATTCTATTATTATAGCTGTTTTTATTAGTTTTTTCAACGAAAAATGGAATGCGGATATCCACAGGTCTTCAGCCTTCCTGCATCATAATGACATCCCCGCAGTGCATCTGCACCAGTTTTTCCGCCATGACCGGTTTCATTAAATCAATGGCTTTCTGCCCGGTACAGTGCCCTGTATAAAATACCGTATCCATGCCAGCCAGTTCCCAAGCCGTGCGCACAATTATGTCCTGCTCTTCTTTTGTATAATCCGCCTTTTTCATCATATGAAAGCCGCTGATTACTACAGACGGACATCCGCCGTATATTTTTTTGTATTGATCCAGGATATTCAGTATCCCGTTATGTGCACAGCCGCTGACGAGCACTGTCCTGCCTTCCTTTATAACCAGACACTGTTCATGCACAAATTCATCCTGAACCAGACATCCGTCCTGCTTCACCGACAGACTGCGGTTACTTTCGGGCCAGTATCTTCTTCCTGTAATACCGGCAAATACAGACAGCTCCTCATCAATCACCCTGCTGCCTTCTGTCAGCCTCAGATTTTCCATATGCAGAATGCGTTTATCAATGCCTATATAGCGTTCCTTATGGTAATAATCTAAAGATGCGCTCTTTTGCATATAGACCGGCGCATGGCTGTTGATTTCGCCAAATGCCATCAGTCCGCCCGCATGGTCATAATGTCCGTGGCTGATTACCACAGTGTCTGCCAGAGACAAATCTATACCCGAACGTTTTGCATTCTCAATTGTCTTTTCCCCTGCCCCGGTGTCCATTAATATTTTATGATTTTTTGTTTCAATATACAGGCTGAACCCATGCTCGGATTCATACAGCGGATTCCCACAGGTGTCTTCCATCAGTACGGTGATTTTCATGGTCTGAATACTCCTTTCTGCCCTGCTTAAAAAACTTCTGACATATGTTCCACACAGTTATAGGTTACTGCAGTTTTTTCCAGATTCTCTGCTTTCAGTATAAAGATTATGTGTGGATTTATCAATCCTTTGTTTAAAATTCATCTGGGTTGTTTCACGAAGCACCCCAAATTATTTTTTATTATAACCCCGTTATTAATCCAGTCAAAATCCCGTCTGATAAACTCTCTCACAGTCTTTCTTCCCCGCCGGCTGCTCACATGCCGGTAAAATGCGCAGAATATCCGGACCTTTCCGGCAGATTGAAAACTGAATAAAAAGATACCCGGATACCTGCGTTCAGTCACAGTCCGAGCGTTGAAGCGGCCCTGCCATAAGAAAGGGAGAGTTGAGACACTATGGGGCGGACAAGCCTGCACCCGTCCGGGAAATCTGTTTTACAAAAACCATCGGGGAGCCGCCCGCTCTTTGCTGAAGAACTTTCAAAAGGATTTGCAATGAGATTGTAACAGGGTGGATGATTTCTTTCTGCTGCCGGATGCCCGGAGTGACCCGGCAGGGGTTTTATAAATATCCGGCAGACAAAGACCGCCCGTGGAAATATCAAAATCCGGCTGATGCCATGCGGGCGATTGCGTCAGAGGACGAATGCAATGACACATACGGACGAATCCGTATGCATCAAGCCCTTCTGCTGAAACAGCCGGAGGGAATCCGCATTCCCGGAGAGAGGACGGTTTACCGCGTCATGGAAGAAACCGGCTTAAGCCACCGCCCGAAACGGAAACCAAACGGGACTGCAAAAGCTGGCCGCAAGGCGCGCAAATCCGATGGCCTGCCGAAACAGGATTTCACGTCCGCAGAGCCGCTGAAAAAATGCGTCACAGACATCACTGAAATCAAGGCAGAAGACGGAAAGCTCTATGTG
>CAJTVR010000023.1:0-32291 GCA_910580075.1 uncultured Eubacterium sp.
ATGTGATTTCAACCTATAATTTTTGTTGCCTATACCCAAAGTTCAGAAAGAACCCCGCAAATAGGGGATAGCTTTGTGTAATTAATTAATTTATCACATTAGTTTCCGTCTAGGGTAATGGGGACGGTCTAATATCTCCATTACCTCTACACTGATTATAAGCTATAAGACAGAATAATTCAAGTCAAAAATTATATTCCGATAGCATAAATTTACCTTCGGAAATAATGGTATAGAATCCACCTGCGATGCTCTGATAAAATATCAGGCAATGACTTATGGCTTTACTATAACCTTTTTGTCTGCACGAAGCAGTCCCTATTTTCTTTTAGGGCAGACTACAGCGTATTCCTCCTGGCTGACTGTTGACCACAATCCACCATCCGTTAAGGATGCCCCGCACCTCTTATGGCTTCCTCCTTGACAGATGCTATCTTTCAATCTTCTTTGCAGGCAGTAGGAATCAGCATTTTCTTCTCATTTTCATGCTCATCTATAATCCCCAAATATGAGAATTAAAGTATACCTGCTTTTTATTTTGCATTTCCGGCATTGTCCGTAATGTGAAGCGTGTATTTCCTTCTTATACCGCATGTCAGTTCTGGTTTTCCAATAATTTTAAATATTTCATATGCATCCAGGCCATTTTCATTTAAGAAGTTTTCGTATACTTCTTTTGGGTAATACTGTCTGTTGTTCAGTTCAACCATTAGTCTGTCGTAGTTTGAAAATCCTGATCCTAATTCATGATCGGGTGTTCTGTTATATTGATTGTCTGAATATTGCTTTGTTTTATTTTCTGTCATAAAATTATTCCTCGCTTTCTTTTAATTCATTATAGGCTGGTTTTTGTTCACCAATTTTGGCGAACGATTTTTTATATATTCTTTTTAAGCACTAAAATAAAGGCACTGCTAACTGTATTACTACAGTCAGAAATGCCTTTATGCTAATGTTTAAATTACAAGTGTATCAATGCTTTCCTCAATGATTTACTACGTCATTTTCTACGCCAGTATTATAAAAAACTACGCCATTCTGCGATAAGATATGATAACTTTTCACTTGCTCAAAACCCCTGGACCCCGCATAAAATCAGCCTTTTCCAACACTACCGCTCCTCGCACACCTGGAAAATATAAAACTTCAGATAATACGACTCCTGCGCCGCCCACAAAACCGGATGATCGGGAGCCTGGGTACGAAATTCCACCTGGCGCAGCCGCCTGTGCACGCTGCGTGCCGCCTGCTGAATGGTCTGTGCAAACAGCTCCTGGGTCATGAAATGCGAACAGGAACACGTCGCAAGAAATCCCCCGTCTTCTACGAGCTTCATGGCCCGCAGGTTTATTTCGCGGTAGCCCCGGACTGCATTTTTGACGGAATTTCTGGATTTGGTAAATGCAGGCGGATCAAGTATCACTACATCAAAGCGCTGCTTTTGCTGTTCTAATTCCGGCAGAAGCTCAAACACATCCCGGCACACGAACTGTACCCTGTCTTCCAGTCCGTTCAGCCTGGCATTCAGCTGTGCCTGTGCTATCCCTGTTTCAGAAGCATCTGCGCCCAGCACACTGGCTGCTCCGGCCGCTGCGGCATTTAGTGCAAAAGAACCTGTATGCGTAAAGCAGTCCAGCACTCTGGCATCTTTGCAGAGCTTTCGGACTGCATTCCTGTTGTATTTCTGGTCAAGGAAAAATCCGGTCTTCTGCCCGTTGCACACATCCACAGCATACCGGATTCCGTTTTCTTCTATCTGCACACTGGTGTCAAATTCGGGCCCGATAAATCCTTTGAAACGCTGCATGCCTTCCTGTTCGCGTACTTTGGCATCGCTGCGTTCATATATGCCGCGTATGACGATTCCGTCTGTTTCCAGCACCTTTTTTACCTCTTCCAGAATCATCAGTTTCATTCTGTCAATCCCAAGCGCCAGCGATTCCACCACAAGCACATCCGTGAATTTATCAATAACTATGCCCGGAAGAAAATCTGCCTCGCCAAAAATCAGACGGCAGCTGTCTGTATCCGTTGTTTTTTTTCGGTAATCCCATGCATTCTTTACACGCATATGAATAAATTCACGGTCGATTTCCTGTGATGCATTTCTTGTCATCATACGGACCGCTATTTTTGAATTCTGGTTCAGAAAACCCCTGCCCATAGGATAACCGTCAAAATCATGCACAGTTACGATATCCCCGTTTTCAAAATCTCCTGTCACAGAAGCAATTTCATTGTCATAAATCCACATGCCTCCTGCTTTGAGTAATCTTCCTTCACCCTTTTTTAACGTTACAGCTGCACTCATATTTTCCCTCCTCTGTCCGGGCCGATGCCTGTATTCTGAAAATTTGTCCATTCATTACAGCATACCACAGCTTATCCGTTTTTTGGAAATTTTTTTTATTATATTTTAAAATTTTTTTCACATAATATTTTAAGAAATTTTTTAATAAATTGAAACTTTTCATCAATTTTTCACGTTTATTAGTTAGAATAAAAACCGGCTCTAAAGATTTTTTGACCCTGACAGCCACAATTTTAGTCGAAATATGCAGATTTCTATTAATTTCTATAAGAAATTTCATAATACTACTGTAAAAAAAGCATTTTCGTGGTATACTGTAACATGGTTTTATAATAGACAGTGTTGATTGTTATGTAATACCAAGGAGAATTTATGTTGTTTAATATGGGGAAAGAGGCACTTGCGGCAGCGGCTGATGACCGTAAGCGTGACGCCTTTATTCACAAAAATGAAAACTTTATATTAAATTGCGCAAGCAAATTTGCCAAACATTATATAAGCAAAAGCGACGATGAATGGTCGATTGCCCTCATCGCCTTTTCCAACGCCATTGACAGCTATAACGAATCCAAAGGCGCATTTCCGTCTTATGCAAAGCTGTTAATCGAGCACCGCCTGACAGACTATTTCCGCTCCCAGGCCCGTTTTTCTTCTGAAATGCAGACCGAGCCTTATCTTTTTGAGGGAGAAGTAGACGAAGATTCGGAAAATATGGGATTTCAGATTAATGTTATGAAACAGGCATCTGTATCCGACGACAATCCGCTGCTGGATGAGATTGTGGCGATTTCTGAATATCTGGATGTATACGGGATTACTTTTACGGAACTGACAGAATGCTCTCCAAAAGCCGGGAAAACCAAAGATTCCTGTGCCAGCGCCATCCGCTACCTGAAAGAGCATCCGATTTTAATCAGCAATATGAAAACTACAAAACAGCTGCCAATTAAAATAATTTCCGAAAATGCCAAAGTACCCCGAAAAATTCTGGAAAGACATCGTAAATACATAATAACCGCAGCAGAAATACTTTCCGGTGATTATCCTAAACTTGCTGAATATCTAAGCCATATTTAGCAGGCACCAACCAACCCAATCCAGATTGCCGTGTTTGTATTTCTGTAAGACAGTTATTAGTTATTTATGAAAGAAAGGAGCCATCTACTTTGAAAGCCGTCATAGTAGAATGCAGTAATGGCGCTGCGGTGGCACTGTGCGACGATGGGACGTTTCGAAAGCTGAAAAACAAAGGCTATTTTATCGGCCAGGAGCTTTTAATCAAACACAAACCGTCTGCAAACCGCATGGTGCAGAAGCTCTCTATCTGTGCTTCACTGGCATTGGTTCTGTTATCTTTTGCTGGCATAGGTTCTCACAGCCTTGCAGAGCCTTACTCATACGTCAGCTTAGATATCAATCCTTCTATTGAGTATGCGCTGAACCGTTATGATAAAGTCATTTCGGTTTCCGGCATCAATAACGAAGGACAGCAGGTTGTTTCATCCATTGAATCTGATATTAAAAATCAGAATATAACGACTGCATTAGGTGTTACAATTGGACAGCTGGAAAAAGAACATTATATTATTCAGGAGGCATATAACCACGTAATTGTCAGCGTTTACTCCGCCAACAATACTAAAGCACAGTCCATTGCTTCCCGGGTAAATACTTTTTCTGCAGAAAAATCAGGCATCTGTTCCATTGATACCATACCTGTATCAAAAGAAGTAAAAGATGA
Organism: uncultured Eubacterium sp.; assembly: GCA_910580075.1. Taxonomy (GTDB): domain Bacteria; phylum Bacillota; class Clostridia; order Lachnospirales; family Lachnospiraceae; genus Eubacterium_J. Next base: position 4,053 of record CAJTVR010000023.1, read on the forward strand.
TGCAGATTCACTTGGCATTACGCCTGGAAAACTGGCTTTAATCCATGCAGTTGCAGAAACTACTTCCGATTCCAATTTTAATGTATCTGAGTGGACCAATAAAACAGTCAGTGAATTGGAAACGACGATTCAGCAGGCAAGCAGCCAGATACCTGATTCCACAGGTACACAGCCAGTGAATGTTGTTAACAGTGAATACTTAAGCAGTGTTCTGGATGACAATACAGCAAACAAAGATCATGCTTCAGCTCCCGCTACAGGCGCTGATAAAGAAGCCGGCAGCGCTTCTACTGACACACAGACAAACACAGATGATACAACAGCCGGTTCTGATACTGACGGAACCGCTTCCGATTCAAAACCGGATCAATCAGGCAGCACCGTTCCACCTGCTGATGGCAGCACGGCCAGTACAGACAAACCTGGTTCTTCAAATGCTTCCAGCACAAACAGCAGCAGCACAGCTGCCGGAAATAATAACAGCAGTACAGCAGATCAGAATACTACAGCAGATACAACAGATCAGAATACTTCACCTGACAAAAACAATTCAGGTACAAGTCCTTCCAAAAATCCTGAATCACAGAATTCAGGCAGCAGCCCTTCTAAAGGCGATACATCATCCGATTCTGTCAGCAGGCCTGACAGCGGTGATACACTGACAGAGGACAATGCGATTAAAAAAGATCCTTATCCGCCTGCTAATACCGTTACCGATACGCCGCAGAACGTACCAAACAGCAGCCCATCAGGGGACAGCTCTTCTAATCAGGGCAGTTCTTTCGGATCAGACACTTCTGCTTCCGGTGATTCTGTAGCAGACGAATCGTCAGCTGAAAATATTCCAGCTGCAGGCAGTGCTGAAAAAGAGCCTTTACCAGGTTCTGATTTCGCTGAAAATTAAACAGCAGTGCAGCCAGACTGTGCTGCATAAAAAACAGGGTGTATTTAGAATGCTAAATACACCCTGTTTTTATTATGTGATATGATACCGTCTCCGGTACTGATGCAGTTTCCAGTATGTCCTCCGTACTGTTATTTGATACCGTCTCCGGTACTGATACAGTACCGTTATTTGATGCAGTCTCCAGTACTGTCATCCGTGTACTGTTATTTGATGCAGTCTCCGGTACTGTCACCCGTACTGTCATCTGCATAACAGCTTCTATTTATTGCTGCGTCTCCAGATTTTCATCTTTTCAGCCTCTGCTATCAGTTCATCCCTGAAATCCGGATGTGCAATAGAAATAATCGCTTCTGCCTTCTGCCATGTAGAAAGTCCTTTTATGTTTACAATTCCGTATTCTGTCACCAGATAATGTGTATTAGCTCTTGTATCTGTAACAATGGACCCCGGGTTTAACGTAGGCAGAATCCTTGATTTCAGCTGTCCGTCTTTTGCTTTGTATGTAGAGGAACAGCAGATAAAGCTCTTGCCGCCGTTTGATAAATATGCTCCCAGTACAAAATCCAGCTGTCCGCCTGCACCGCTGATATGCTTTGTGCCTGCAGATTCTGAATTCACCTGTCCGAATAAATCCAGGTCTACTGCATTATTAATTGACATAAAATTATCCAGTGCAGAAATCGCACGGATATCATTTGTATAGCTGACCGGAGCGCTTAAGATTTCAGGATTCTCGTCCAGATAGTCATACATTTTCTTTGTACCGCATCCAAACGCAAACGCCTGGCGGAAACGGTCAATATTTTTCTTTGAACCGTTAATCTTGCCTGCTTTTGCAATATCTACAAAAGCATCTACATACATTTCTGTATGTACACCCAGGTCTTTGAGGTCGGAATCTGCAATCAGGGAACCGACTGCATTCGGCATGCCGCCAATACCAAGCTGCAGACATGCGCCATCCGGAATTTCATTTACGATCAGTTTTGCCACAGCTTTGTCTACTTCGCTTGCCGGGCCGCCTGCAGCCATTTCTGCGATTGGAGAATTGCTGCCTTCTACGATAAAGTCTACATCCGAAATATGTACGTTATTTTCTGTTCCGCCAAGACAGCGCGGCATATTCTGGTTTACTTCTACAATCACTGTCGCAGATGTTTCTACAACTGCTGCCAGATGAGAAGCGTTTGGCCCAAAATTAAAGAAACCGTGGTTATCCATTGGTGCTACCTGGAACATGGCAACCGCATTCTTTGTCTTTGATTCACGGTAATAACGCGGCAGTTCTGAATAACGGATCGGTGCATAGTATGCACATCCGCGGCTGATCAGTCTGCGTTCAATGCCGGACATATGCCAGGAATTCCATGTAAAATGCTCCCCTGCATCTTCACGTTCAAAAATAGCCGGTAATTTTAATAAAATACCGCCGCGCACATTCACGTCTGTCAGTTCATCTGTACGCTTTGCAAGCGCTTTGTCCAGCGCATCTGCCGTTCCGTTGCACCAGCCGTAGTCAATCCAGTCGCCGGAATGTACGGCTTTGACCGCTTCATCAGCTGAAACGAGTTTCTTTTGATATTCTTCTGAGTATCCCATAATGGCCTCCTTTAAAATAAAATTAGGATAAAACTATTGTTAATAGTTTAACGATAAGTTTATACTACCATTTTTATACGAGAATCGCAAGGCCTGCTTATGTGCAAATACAAAAACACCGCAGCAAAATCCCTGATCTGCTGCGGCGTTCTATTCTCAGCCCGACAGAAAAGACGGGCTGCAGCACATGTTCCATGCTTTATGCTTCTTCTGTAACCACTTTCTTAGAATCAGCATAATCGTCAAACATTTTTTCAACAGCCTTATAGGTATCCTGTGAAATACCTGGAAGTTCCTGTCCCCATGCTTTTGTTGCCTGTTTAAAACCTTTTTCAAATGCTTTGCGCATTTCTTCCATCTTCTTAGGATCATCGCCTGCAAGTGCGCTTGCAAAGTCAAAGATTCTCTTAGATGTCTGCTTTACGCCATAGTAGCCGTCTTCTGAGATATCATCCTGTGCCTGGAGAATATCATCTTTTGCTACGTCTTTCAGATTGCCTTTTGCGAGAATTTTCCAGATATCATCGCCTTTTGCCTGAGCCTGGCCGTATCTGCCTGCCTGTTTCGAAAGCATTTTGTTGACAATGCTGACAAGCTGGTCCTGTCTCTTTGCCTGGTCTGCCTTCATCTGTTTTACGATCTGTGCACGTCTTTCCGCACTCATCTTATTAATGGAATAAGTTGGTTTTTTCTCGCTTTCGGAAGATGTCTTATCGTATACGGCACCTGCTGATTCCTGTGTTTCTTTTTTTGTTTCAGCTGTTTCTTTTGCGGCTGTCTTAGATGTACCTGCTGTCATATAAGAAGACGCTGTGGATGTTACATTCAAACCTACTGCACTACTCATTCTGAATCCCTCCATGTTCGTACGATGTGAAACCTGCCGGTCTCCATTTACTGATATTCTTTCATAACATGACTGTTATGATTATGCAATTCCGTTTGCATGTCAGGCGTCCGGCCCTGCCATATACCGCATTCCATTATAGCCTGCCACATCCGTGCTGTATCAGCATGCAGACAGGCAAAGCAGTGCATGTACATGCCAGATATTTCCTGATTACAGTTTATATCGGCTAAAAATCGTAAATTCTTAAGCAGCCTGCACCGTTATCCCGTCTTTTTTTCTTTTCAGGGATTTCATCACACATATATAAGCCGGAATCAGAAAGATATCTGCAAAAATCCAGGCAACCGGGCTTGCAAAGCAGACGCCTATGTAGCCTGCTGCCGGTACAAGAAATGCTCCCACTAACGCCCTTGCAGCCATTTCACATACACCTGCGAGAACCGCCAGCTTGCTGTATCCAAGCCCCTGTATCGTAAAACGCAGAATATTTACAAGCGCCAGCGTAAAGAAAGCCGCAGCGTTCACCAGCAGAAGCTGCCGCACATTTCCCAGAATCGCAGTCTCGCCGGCATCCAGAAACAGCAGTGCGATTTTAGATCCAAATAAATACAAAATCCCAAACGCCAGCACAGAATAAGCAAGGCCAATCAGGCAGCAGGAAAGCACGCCTTCGGTAATACGCTTTAATTTTCCAGCGCCAAGATTCTGCCCTGCATAAGTGGACATCGTAGACCCCATTGCATCAAACGGACAACAGAAAAACATAGCTACCTTGCCGGAAGCTGTGACGGATGCCACAGCCATAGAGCCGAGCGTGTTCACAGAAATCTGTAAAATCACGCTGCCAATTGCCGTAATAGAATACTGCAGCCCCATAGGAATTCCCATATTGCAGAGTTTTAAGATGCATTCTCTGTCCGCCCGCCACTCATCTTTTGATATTTTCAGTACCTCATACTTTTTCTTCATGTAAATCAGGCACAAAACACCTGAAATACCCTGTGAAATGACCGTCGCCCATGCTGCCCCTGCTACGCCCATATCAAAAATCAGAATCAGCGCCAGGTCCAGCCCGATATTCATTAAAGACGACAGAATCAGAAACATCAGCGGACTTTTACTGTCTCCAAGCGAACGGATAATTCCAGACAGCAGGTTATACAGATAAATCACCGGAATGCCTAAAAAGATTACAAAAATATAGTTATATGCACCCTCAATGATATCTGGCGGCGTACTCATCCACTCCAGAATTTTTCTGCATAAAAGACTCACTGTAACAGTCATAACAATCGCAAACCCCGATGCCAGCCACACACTGTTCGCCACAAACTTTCTCAGATGATGATAATCTTTCGCTCCAAACCTCTGTGCCACAGGAATTGCAAATCCATTGCAGACCCCCATGCAAAACCCGATCACCATAAAATTAATAGATCCCGTAGATCCCACTGAGGCCAGTGCATCGACTCCTAAAAATTTTCCAACAATAACCGTATCCATCATGCTGTAAAACTGCTGAAACAGCATTCCAAGCATTAATGGCAGAAAAAATGAAACAATCAGTTTCATCGGCGGCCCCTGTGTCATATCTTTGCTTACACTCTTTGCCATATTATCCTCCATTCTATATGTAAAAAGCAGCTGCTTCACCTGAAACAGCATTCCTTGTGTTACCTGCAGCTTTTTGCTGCCCATACTTCATTTCTGGTATATTTCATATAGCAGGCATCCCCTGCAGAGCCAAAAAACGCAAAAAATCTGCGCTGTCTGATTCGTACCGCTATCAGCAAATGCCAGCGGCGTCATGCACCGGCTGATATGTTACAATGCTGATGATACGAAACAGGCTGCGCAGAATTATGATTCTGTCTGAATCAGGACACAGATCCAAACGGCAGTACGCTGTTAACGGAATGATTTTACAAATTCCAAAACCATTTTTGCACAATGCTCTGCGGCCTGGATTTCAAACGAAGGATAATCCATTTCCGCAGACCCGTCGGCCTTATCCGAAATTGCACGGATAATCACAAACGGTATCCCGTTCAGCGCTGCTGCCTGTGCAATCGATGCGCCTTCCATTTCAGCACAGTCCCCGTGGAACTGGGTAATCAGACGCTCTTTTACCTCAGCGCTGGAAATAAACTGGTCACCGCTGAGCACACAGCCTTTTACAATATTTACATCCGGATTCGCGCGTCTGCATGCTGCTGCCACTGCATCCGCCATTTCCGCATCCGCAATAAATTCTCTCTTTTCAAACCCCGGAATTCTGCCTGGTTCATATCCAAGTGCAGTCACATCCATATCATGCTGAATAGCCTGAACTGACACCAGAATATCCCCAATATCCAGGTCTGCATTTAAAGAACCTGCAACGCCTGTATTCATTACATGCGTTACCTGAAACAAATCTGCGAGTATCTGCACACACATTGCCGCATTTACTTTGCCGACGCCGGACTGAACGACTACCGCCTCCGCTCCCTGCAGTGTGCCTTCATAAAAATTCATTCCTGCCTTTGTCACAACACGTTCTGTATTCATGGCGTCCTTTAATGCAGACACCTCTGATTCCATTGCACCAATAATTCCGATTTTCATTTCCGCTATGCTCCTCTCCCGCAGACAGGCCGGCCGGTAAAGCCCGCCGCTATTCTGCTGTTTTTAAATTCCTGATATTTTTTACTGCGGATATACCAGGCGTGATTCATCAATATGATACAGCACCTGATCCAGATATTTTTTAGCAAGGTAATTTGCCATGCCAAGATTCATGTCCAGGTAATTCCCGCAGTCTTTCGGACTTGCACCCGGAACCTCGTCTTTAAAGTCACGGATAAACTCAAACATGGATATCATTAAATCCACAATATCTTTCGATTCATAATCTCCTGCCAGCAGAAGATAGAAACCTGTCCTGCAGCCCATCGGCCCGAAATAAATTGTTTTATCTCCATACCGCGGATCATTGCGCAGAAAAGTAGCCGCCAGATGTTCAATTGTATGTACCTCAGCCGTGTTCATAACCGGTTCCTCATTCGGGGAAGTCATGCGAAGGTCAAAGGTCGTGATAACGCTGTCACCTGCGTGGTCTTTTCTTGACACGTAGACTCCTGGCTGAAGTTTTATGTGATCAATTGTAAAGCTGGTTATTTTTTCCATTATACGAATCTCCCTTCTCAAATCGCTGCAGAATCTGAAATATTCTGTCTGTTTCTTTGTAGTTTCCACATACATAACTGATTCCACACTACACTAACGAAAACTTTGTAAAAAGTCAATACCATATCCGAATTTAACCGGAAACTTTTTTACCCTGCACACACTGCCGCAGTCATCCATTGTTTTCTTCCAGCACGGACAGCAGCTGCTCTTTGTCAAGCCCGGTTATGGACACTCCGTCTTCTGAAATAATCGAATCTGCCAGATTCTGTTTATCTTCCTGCATTTTTAAAATGCGTTCCTCAATCGTCCCTTTCATAATCAGACGAAGCACCGTAACTTTATTATCCTGGCCGATCCGGTAGGCACGGTCGGTTGCCTGGTTCTGGGCTGCGAGATTCCACCACGGATCATAATGGATTACCAGGTCTGCCGCTGTCAGATTTAAGCCTGTCCCTCCTGCTTTTAAGGAAATCAGGAAAATATCTGCACTTCCTTTTTGAAATTCCGCTACAAGCCGCCTTCTTTCTTCTTTGCTCGTCTTTCCAGTCAGCAGAAATGCCCGCAGCCCCTGTTTCTGAAACGCAGCCAGCAGACGTTCCAGCATCGATGCAAACTGCGAAAACAGCAGGATTTTATGTCCGCCGCTGACCGCATTTTCCACAACCTCGATACAGGTCTGTGTCTTTGCCGGACTGTGCGTATAATTTTCATAAACGAGTGACGGGTCGCAGCAGATCTGACGCAGTGCTGTCAGCTCCGCTAAGATCTGCAGCTTCTGTGTCTTAAATTCTGCTTCAGACTGGCTGGCAAGCATCATGAGCAGCTGTTTTTCACGCGCCTGGTACAGACGGTTCTGCTCATCCTCCATTCTGGCGTAAATAACATCCTCTACCTTATCCGGGAGTTCCTTTAATACATCCTTTTTCAGTCTTCTTAAAATAAACGGCCGTACCATTCTGGAAAGACGGACTCTTGCACCTTCATCCTTCTTCTCTGTGACCGGCCCTTCCAGCTCTTCTTTAAACCGCTTATAACTAAACAGATACCCTGGCATTAAAAATTCAAAAATACTCCACAATTCGCTCAGCCGGTTTTCAACCGGTGTGCCTGTCAGTGCAAAACGGCAGTCTGAGGCAATTGATTTTACTGCTTTTGCCGCCTGTGTGGAAGTGTTTTTTATATACTGGGCTTCATCAATAATCATATAGGTAAAATGCTCGTCTTCATACAAATCAATATCTCGTTTTAACAAATCATACGAAGTAATGATGATACTCTTTTTGTCCCATTCTTTTATCTGCATTTGACGTACAGCTGCATTTCCCGCAATGGCTGTGATCTGTGCCGACGGATAAAAACGTCTGAATTCTTCTTCCCAGTTATAAACAAGAGATGCCGGACAGACGACCAGTGCGGCTGCGTCAGGATGTGCTGCCAGAAAAGCCAGTACCTGAAGTGTCTTTCCAAGTCCCATGTCATCCGCCAGAATGCCTCCAAAGCCAAATTTTGCCAGTGCGCAGAGCCACTGAAATCCGATTTCCTGGTATGGACGGAGCCTGGCCTGTATCTGCTTTGGTATTTCATAATCACCGTCTTCCATAGACCGCATTTCCCTTACTACAGTTTTGAATTTTTTATCCCGTTCGACTCTTATGTATTCGGCATTTTCTTTCATTAATGAATCCAGATATAAAGAACGGTACAAAGGCACCTGGGCCTTGCGTTCTCTAAGCTGCTCTTTTGTCAGATGCAGTCCCTCATTCAGCTCTGCCAGCACAGCCAGGGAATTTTCATCCAGACGCAGAAACTCGCCGGTTTTCAGCCTGTGATATTTCTTTTTCTTTTTATAAGCATCCAGGATATCCATAACCTCTCCGGCACTCATTCCTTCGACATTCCAGCTGATATCCAGCAGATTTCCTTTCATGACAATCCCCGCAGCAACGGCAGGCATCGCTATCACACGCATGTTTTTAAACCGGTCTGTTGCAAATATTTCTGAAACAGATTCCAGTTCCTGCAGTCCTGTTTCGAGAAAATTCAGCATATATTCTTCTTCTCTGCTATAGTATGTCTGCTGGTCACTTGCCAGCTCAAAATATTTTTCCAGTATCGTGCGCACCTGAAATTCCCTGCGGATATCACGCACGGCCTCTTCTTTTGCCGGAATTTTCGCCACATCGTATTCCAGATCTCCGTACAGCACTTTTGCCTTACACTCAATATGGCTGCCCGCTTTATCCAGAAAGCTGTGAAATACCGCTTCCTGCGGTTCATACGCCTTAAAATCTACGTCTTTTACCTGCACATCCAGCACATCGGAAACCATTGGCAGCACGTTTTTAGAAAACGAGCCAAAATCCTGTTCGCTTAAATAAAAACTCGGATTTATTAATTCTTCATTTTTATAATAAAGATAATAACTGTTTCTCCAAAGCTGCTCTCTTGCTTCTGTCATCAGTTTAATAAAACTTTTTACTCTCTCGTAATATTCTCTCGTACAGATATAAAAGCGCTGATTCCACAGAATATAGAAATATCTGCCTCCTTCTGTTAAAAAAACCGGATCCATTTCAATATCTGCACCCTGGTCTTTTGTCCCCGTAATCCTAAGCGGAAGTTTTGGATTTTCACGTACTATCAGAATGTCCCGTTCTTCTTTCAGCAGCTGGTCGTCAACACGCAGTTTTTTCCCTTCATACAGCTCCATAAGCCGGTCCAGCATACGCGGAGACAGTGTACAGGAACGTTTTGCCTGGCTGCTGCTGTATCTCCATGCCTGGTAACGGTATGAAAACTCGCTTTCGTTATCCATTTCCAGCAGCAGGTTTACTATTTCAGCAGCTTCCCTTGTAAAAGCACTCTGATTATGGGTAAATGCCAGTTTTTTCCCGTAGGATACAAACCGCATCTGTTTAATATCTGCCACAAGCTCTCCTATGTCTTTGACTACATACATCTGTGTTGTGCCGATTTTAAGCTCCAGCGACTCCCTGTCTGATTCCAGGTGCAGAATCGGGACCAGCCTTACATCCCCGCTGCCATACTGCTGGCAGAACTGGTTTCTGTCCTGAAGTACATAGTAGTCCATCAGGTTTTTTAGTTCTCTATCGCTGGACTTTTGAATCTGATACTCTGGCTGCTGTATGTCAGGCTGCTTCTGACTGTCTTCAAAATACCGGCTGTCTTCGTTAAACCTGCTGTATTCATTAAACTCATCGTCTTCAACCTGATAATTGTACTCAAACAGCAGCGCTGCCAGATGTTTGCACAGGCCCCCGTATGAAGCAAAAGCCTGGCATTCACAAAATGCCTGCTCTATTTCTTCACTATGGTCATGAAAGGATACCGCAGCATTCGTCTGGTATACCCTTCCCTGGCTCCCGATAACCTTTGCAGAGATTTCACATCTTTCCTTTGATGTATTTATAATTTTTATTTTTTGTACGCATTCATCCGTAAACAGTCCGTACCCCCGGTGATATACGGCATCATTTGCAGTGCATTCCTTTATGAAGTCTTGCGAAATTGTTCTCATTTTCTCTCTCCATCCCTGTAGCGAATCGTCAGTGACTTTCTACACGCTTTGTTTCAGCTGCTCAGAACCTGTCAGTAATTTTCTGCACATATTATATAAAGTACCGTTATTCTAACACAAACCTGTGAAAATCTCATTCAGTTTTTCATTAAATCCACCCTTTTTTCTTAAAAAAAATCAAAAGCACGGTGCAGACAAGCGCACTCGCCCCGGCAAATACCGGATAAGCATACCTCCACTGCATTTCAGGCATATACGCAAAATTCATTCCATACCAGCCCGTCATCAGCGTCAGCGGCATAAAAATAGCTGTAATAACCGTAAACAGACGCATCAGGTTATTCTGTTCGATATCAATCTGAGACTGATAAGCCTCCCTCATCTGCGTTACATAATCGCGCAGATTAAGCACATTGCCCAGATATCTTGTCGTACGCCTGGCAAGAATCGTAAAGCGGCAGATTCCTTCTTCTGTAAACAGCTTATTTTCATTTAAAATCAGACTGTCCATAATAGTATCCAGCTGCTCATAATACCGTTTCAGCCGCAGCAGCTCTTTGCGGTATGCTATGATTTTCCGGATATAGTCACTGTGAAAGCGTACCATGGCAGCCATTTCCGCATCGGCAACCTCACACTCTATATCTTCCAGGTTATCCATATCATGTTTCAAAAGGTTCTGGAAAAATCCCCACAGAGCACGTTCATTCGTCTCTTCTTTTGCAAACATCCCAGTGACACGTTCATAGCCGTGCTGTGTTTCGCAAAGAAAAATAAGGTCCTCATGGTCTATATATACAACAACCTGATCCGCAGCCTGGCTGCTCTTATGAATATCATACATGGGGAAAATAAATAACGTATAATTTTTATAACATTCAAACGTATCCGTCAGGCCCTGGGAGATACATCTTTCCGCTTTGGGAGCAATATACTCTGCATACTGCCCGGCTTCATCCATGTAAATTACTTTCTGCATAACTATGGGGTACTCCTTTTTATGGCATATATTTACTTAAAATTCCCTAAATGGAATATTTTATGCAGCATGTCCGGGATTTTCAGATAAATTTAAATTGGCATGGTTAATTTTATCAAAACTGGCATTTTTCATTCAGCCAGATCTGTTTTATGATTACCATGTTTCCCATAAAAACATCTAATAAAAATTTTAAAAAAGAAATGAGGCGATTTATCATGTCAGCAAAAACGTACACCGCTCCGTATAAAATCATGACACCCGGCCCTACACAGGTACTGGAAAATGTAAGAATGGCGAGAAGCCTTGCCTGTACAAATCCAGACATAGATACAGATTTTACAGAATTTTATAAAGAAACATGTGAACTTATCAGCTCGCTGCTTCACACAGAAAATGAAACCCTGATTTTAGGCGGGGAAGGTATCCTGGGACTGGAAGCCGCCTGTGCTTCCCTCACAGAGCCGGGCGACAGGGTTCTTGTTCTGGATAACGGGATTTATGGAAAAGGATTTGCAGATTTTGTCAGAATGTACGGTGGCGTACCCGATCTTTATCATGCCAGTTACGAACATACACTTGATGTCAGCGCCCTTGCCGATTACTTAAAAGATCACCATGACTATAAATACGCAACCGTTGTACACTGTGACACGCCAAGCGGAATACTCAATGATATCAGCAGAATATGCCCTTTATTAAAGCAATATTCAATTTTAACAGTTGTGGATTCTGTTTCTGCCATGTTTGGCGAATACATTGATGCAGACGCATTTCAGACAGACCTGCTGTGCGGCGGTTCTCAAAAGGCTGTTTCGGCACCTCCCGGACTGGCTTTCGTAGTCATGAGCAGTGCCGCAAAAGCAGCCATAAACAGCCGGAAAACCCCGATTGCATCTTTTTATGCAAACCTGAAGTTATTTGAATCTTACTATGAAGACAAGTGGTTTCCATACACAATGCCAGTCAGCGACATCTGCGGCCTTCGGGCTGCCATTGATAATATTGCAGCCGATCCGGATATATTAAAACGCCATGCAGTAATCGGCGATGCCACACGCCGGACTTTGCAGGCTGGCGGACTGAGCCTTCACCAGAAAAGCGGTTTTTCTAATACAGTGACTGTCTTTGATGTTCCACAGGGCACCAGTGTCAGCGACATTCTGGAACAAATGAAAGAAAAACACCGGATTATGCTCGCGGGATCTTTTGACAGCTTCGCCGGGAAAGTCATCCGCATCGGACATATGGGCGCAAACGCAACAGCCGCAAATATGATTGACACTCTGGCAGCATTAGATCATGTGCTGCGCGGACTCGGAGTGGCTTTGCAGGTACGGCTGGATGAATATTTTCTGCAGCTGGTGCGGGATTCGGCGGCTGTGTTCTGACAGATGCATATTGGATGTCCGGACGCTGGGAAGAGAAACTTTTTCCTTTTTCTGTTCCGCCGCCCGGCGTCCGCCTAACTACAGACCTCCCTCCATAGCTGTCAGGCATCCCCATTTTTATTCTTTATATTTCTCCTTCAGCTTCCTGTTAATCGCATCCGCCTGCTGCACATCCAGTACATAGTTCACTGCAAAGGTAAACAGATAAACTCCCCCCACAGACACGCTCATTCCGGCCGCCCCGCCCAGATCAAAATTCATCCATCCAAAATAACTCCCGCATACAATCATCGTAATGTCCAGAAAAATATAATGAAGAAAAAATACCAGAATCAGCCCGCATTTATCCAGTGCCTCCCTGGACAGAAAAATGGTTGTGATTATAGATGTAAGCAGGCCGGACAGAAGAATTTCCCATAAAGTAATCCGCGGAATTACTGTTCCGTCTGGAGAAAGAGAGAAACCGACTGCACATACAATCAGTATTCCAGTCGTAATAAATACAAACCACTTGATAAATTCCTGTAATCTTACCATGATTTTACTCATGTCCCGCCTCCTTAAATTCCCAGTTTTTTCTTCATTTCTGCAACATACCGCCGGGAAATAAGCGTTTTTTCACCGTTTTTTAATACCGCTTCAAACCGTCCGTTAAACAGCGGCTTTAAATATGATATTTTCGACAGATGTATAATAGACGATTTGGATATCCGCAGAAAATCCTGGCTGCCCAGCTCCTGTTCCAGTTCATACAGTTTTTTATGAACCTCATACACTTCTTTTCTGCAGTATGCGAACACTTTATTATCCACAGATTCAAAGTAATAGACATCCCTGACTGGCAGAATCAGCATTCCCTGGCTGGAATAAGCCGTAAGCCTGCCTCTGCCTGCTTTCAGCTTATAAATCAGCTCCATCAGCTCTTCATCCAGTACTCTGCAGCGTATAATGATCTCCTCTTCCTCTCCCTGATCCGGTGTTTCAATTGTAATTTTCATTCTCTGCTCCAATTATACTTTATTTTTCATTATGCAGAAATTATCTGTCCGATTTTTTCCCATACTTTACAAGCCCTGCTGCTATCATAAGAAAAACAGTACCAAAAATCAAGAGCAGGCATACATCTGTCTGCACCCCGGCCTGTCTGTCAAAAACCGTCAGATCGATGCCCATGATTTCCCGATAGGTGTGAACTATTTCATCTGGCACGTCCGCAAAGAGCGTCTGCAGTATCTGGTCTGTCATTGCATCCCGGAACATGGCTGCTCCATAGATCACCGGGGTGCATTTCATAAAATTGCCCACGCTTTGCGAAAGCTGGCCTATCGGCAGATAAATCCCTCCCAGGAATCCGGTCAGTGTACCGATGACAGTTCCAAGCCCGCTCCAGGCACCTTCTGTTTTTACCAGAACGGCCCCTGTATACATAAGCGACGCATAAGCAAACGAATTTACCATAATAAAACCTGTTAGTTTTGCATGGGTGACGGCAGAAAACCATTCCATGCCTTTTATGACGCCATAAATTTCTGTAATTGCAAGAGTCAGCATACAGATGATAACAGAGGCTGCCCATGCAGCTAAGACGTAACTCAGAGCAATTGCCATTCTGCTTACCGGAACTGTATAAATGGAATGAATCCGGCCGCTTGTTTTATCTTTGACCATGGATGTGAGCGCTGAAAACGTAACGCTTACCGCATTAATAGAAAGAATCCCGGCAAATGTCCATGATAAGACAAACAGTTCTGCATTCTTTTTATCTGCAGCTGCATCCCGTCCCGGAAATTTTCCGAGCAGATTTGTTATTTCCTCTATGTGCATATCTCCCAGAAACAGTGTCATAAGCCCGATTACAATCAGCATGGATAACAGCGAAAAAAACACAGCGCCTTGATCTCTCAGATACAGTTTCAAATTTCTTCCTGTCATCATTGTTACCTGTCCCGTCATCTGTCTGCCCTCCTGTCTTCTTCTCCGGATGCATTCAGGAATACATCATCCATGTTTCCCTGAATCACTTCAAAACCATTGACATAATCCTTCACCGCTTCTATCAGAGGAATCGCATTCCGTGTTGATTTCAGCTGTATTTCAGCTCCTCTGCCTTTTTGTCTGGCAATATTTTTAATTTTATCCAGTGCCGCTTCAACAGCCGTCCATTTCTCGTCAGAAAAATATAATCTTAATTTATCACAAGCATATTTTTCTTTTAATTCAAACGCTGTTCCGGATGTTATTATTTTTCCATGATTTAAAATAATAATATTGTCAGCTCCGGCTGCTTCTTCCATATAATGCGTTGTTAAAAACACAGTAATTTTCTCATTTTTCTGCAGCTTCTGCACTGCTGCCCAGACATCCTGGCGTGTAGCAGGATCTAAACCAGTCGTCGGTTCGTCCAGAAACAGGATTTTCGGTGTGTGCATCAGCGCTGCAGCAATTTCACATCTGCGCTTCTGCCCGCCCGATAGAGTGCGGTATTTTTTCTTCATAATATCATCCAGTTTTAATATACTGCTCAAATGCTCCAATTGCCTTCGTGCTTCACTCTTAGCTGCCCCGTGCAGTACGCCCCTGCAGATAAGATTTTCCTGTACAGTCAGCATATCATCGAGACAGTTCTGCTGATAGACAATCCCAATCCTGCGACGGATATCCTGATCTTCTTTCCCAAGCGCATACCCGCACAGTTTAACGCTTCCTTCATCCGGTGTCAGCAGCGTGGATAGCATATGTATCGTTGTCGATTTTCCAGCTCCGTTCACACCCAGAAATCCAAGCAGACTGCCCCGCCTGACTGTAAACGAAATATGATCCACTGCTGTAAAGCTGCCATATTTTTTTGTCAGATTCTGAACTTCTATAACATCCATTTACATCCTCCTTTTTAATCAGGAACTGTCCCTGAGCGTATCTTATGCATATCATCTGCCAGCAATTCCTATCCCCCTGTGATACCGTCTGTACAGATCCAGGTACTGCCCCGTTTTCTATCAGAGCGGATACCTATATCATATATCAGATTTCCAGCAAATCAAGGTACTTTATGTCAAGGTGCACAATTTCATATGTAAGCTGCTCCCACTTACTCACTTTTTACCTTTCTTATGCATTCTTCTGCCGGCCAGGCAATTCCATTTTTTCCACTTACCTGCCTGTTTACCTGATCTTATGTATTCTCCCGTCAGACAGTTTTGTATTATTCCGCTGGCCTGCCAGTTTTCCTTTCTTACCTCTTACCAGACTCTGTGACTTTATCTGAGTCTGCAAATCATATTGCAATCTTCTGCTTCCTGTGCTAAAGTTTCAATTACCCCTTTATTTTTACACCAGACATACCAAAGCGTATTGGAAAAATCATTTCCGCGATCTGTATTCCCCGCTCTGCAGAGAATTCATTGAAGCAGCTTAGCCCGCAGCTCCTTATAAACTGGAGAAAAATTCTCCATAGACTATGTTTACAGAAAGCATTTTTCAAACACGCTCTAAAATGACCAGGAGAGAAATTTCTATGATTTATTGTGTAGAAGACGACCAGTCTATCCGCGATTTAATGATTTATACGCTGAATTCAGCCGGATTTCAGGCAAAAGGTATCAGCGGTGCTTCCCAGCTGGCAGAAGCTATGAAATCTGAAAAACCGCTGCTGATCCTGCTGGATCTTATGCTGCCGGGAGAAGACGGCATTACGATTCTAAAAAAATTAAAATCACAGGCTGCATCCGCTGATATACCTGTAATTATTGCTTCTGCCAAAGGAACCGAGTACGACAAAGTAATCGGCCTTGATCTGGGTGCAGATGATTACCTGGCAAAACCGTTCGGCATGATGGAGATGCTGTCCCGCGTAAAAGCAGTACTGCGCCGTACGATGCCAAAACAGCCTGGCAGCACTCTTGCTGTCGGCGGTTTGGAACTCTGTCCGGCAGAACATACTGTTTATATAAAAAATGGAATAAGTGCGGATAATGACGTCCATAATGCATCTTATAAAATTCAAATTCAATTAACTCTCAAAGAATACGAGCTCCTGCGCCTGTTTATGGAACACCCGGGAATGG
This sequence comes from uncultured Eubacterium sp., assembly GCA_910580075.1. Lineage (GTDB taxonomy): Bacteria > Bacillota > Clostridia > Lachnospirales > Lachnospiraceae > Eubacterium_J. The sequence continues at coordinate 20,552 of CAJTVR010000023.1, forward strand.
TCTTTACCAGGGATACTCTTCTTGAAAAAATCTGGGAATTTGATTATGCAGGCGGTACACGTACCGTAGATGTACATGTAGGGACACTGCGTACCAAACTGGGTGCATGCGGGTCTTATATCAAGACCGTCCGCGGAGTCGGGTACAAAATGGAGGATCATCTATGACAAAAAGAATTTTCCGTTCTATCTGTCTTGTTGCGCTGCTTGTCTTTTTTTCATCCATTACACTGATTATGGGCGTTTTGTATGACTATTTTTCCAAAGTGCAGCAGAACCAGCTGAAACTGCAGACGACTCTGGCTGCTCAGGGTGTCGCGCACGAAGGAATGGACTATTTTGACCGGCTGGATTCCGGCAGCTGCCGCATTACCTGGATCAGCCCCGATGGAATGATTCTTTATGACAGCCTGTCGGATACTGCCGCCATGAAAAATCATCTGGAACGGGAAGAGATACGAATGGCTCTTGAAACCGGCTATGGAGAAAGCGACCGTTACTCTGCTACGTTAATGGAGCGCTCCTTTTATTCTGCCAGACGGCTGGATGACGGCTCTATTTTGCGGCTTTCTGTCACACACAGCACGATTTTTATACTGCTGCTTGGCATGTCACAGCCAGTGTTTCTTGTATTTGCCATTGCGGTAATACTTTCTATTATACTTGCCACAAGGCTTTCCAGCAGAATTGTAAGACCGCTGAACGAACTGGATCTGGATCATCCAATGACAAATGACAGTTACGAAGAGCTTGCTCCACTGCTGCGCCGGATTGGAAGCCAGCAGAACGAGCTGAAAATCCAGAAGGAGAAACTGCAGCAAAAACAGGAAGAATTAAACGCCGTTATTTTCAATATGAAAGAGGGCATTCTCCTGCTGAATCCTGCCGGAGAAATATTAAGCGTAAATCCGGCAGCCAGAGAACTGCTCGATATCCGTCCATGTCCCCAGGCTGCCGCATTCCACAGCCATTCTCCGGCACTGCAGGAAATCCTGGAACGTGCGCTGCAGGGAAAACCGTCAGAAAAAACGCTTGAGCTCAGGGACAGACATTACCAGGTTACTGCCAGTCCGGTCTGCTCACCGCAGTCTGTATTCGGCGCTGCGCTGCTGTTATTTGATGTAACGGAGAAAGAACATGCCGAGCAGATGCGGCGCGAATTTACCGCAAATGTTTCCCACGAACTGAAAACGCCGCTGCACGCGATATCCGGTTATGCAGAGCTTTTGAAAAATAATCTTGTCAGCTCAGAAGATATCTGTCCGTTTGCAGAAAGAATTTACACAGAAGCCCAGCGCATGACAAAACTGATTGAAGATATTATAAGTCTTTCCCATCTTGACGAAAGAGACTTAAACGGCAGCCTGAATATGGATTTTGAAGCGGCAGATCTTTATGAAATTGCAAAGGCCGCTGCAGACAGCCTCGCATCCGAAGCAGAAGCCGCAGATACTTCCATTTCTCTTACCGGGGAATCCGCTGTTGTATACGGTATCCCGCAGCTTCTTTTTGGAATTGTGCGGAATCTGTGCGATAATGCTGTAAAATATAATCATAAAGGCGGCAGTGTATCTATAAATGTCAGCTCCTGTCCAGATGCGGTAACTCTGATTGTCCGGGACACCGGAATCGGAATTCCAGCCGAACACCAGGAGCATATTTTTGAACGTTTTTACCGTGTGGATAAAAGCCACTCAAAAGAATTAGGCGGTACCGGACTGGGACTATCCATTGTAAAGCATGCCGTGAGTATCCACCATGCATCTTTGCACCTTAAGAGCTTTCCAGGCAAAGGGACTGAAATCAGCGTCTTATTTCCCAAAAACCGCCAGCGAAATACCGTCTGACAGCTGCTTTGCAAAAAACTTCAGACACGGGTATATGCACATTCCTGCAGTTTCTGCATAGTATAGTGAAAAAGGAGAAATTCTGATTTATGGCGATCGGTTATTTAACCATGCAGGCACGGACTGCCCACGATGCGGTTCCGTTAAACAGTGTTCAGGTTACTGTCTTAGATGACCAGGGAAATACCGTTTACAGACTGACTACGGACGAAAGCGGCGAAACCCCGTCTGTTCCGCTGGAAACACTGGATAAGAGCTTTTCTCAGAATGCTTACTATACCGGAACCCCTTTTATCAGCTACAATGTGCTCGCACAGGCATCCGGCTTTAACTCCCTTTACATTTCTGATATTCCGGTTTACGAAGATGATACCGCTGTCCTTCCGCTGGCCCTGACTCCTATGCAAGAACTGCAGCGCAGTCCGTACCAGACAGAAATTAACATTGGCGGCCCCGCTGTCGCTCTGCGGGAGACCCGCGGTCAGGAAGGCCCGGACATGGATCCCAGTCCATATGTCCTGCGTCAGGTTGTGATTCCAAATCCAATCACAGTCCATCTGGGACGGCCGGATGCACCGGCCCGCAATGTACAGGTATCTTTTCCTGATTATGTTAAGAATGTTGCCAGCAGTGAAATTTACCCGACCTGGCCGGATGCAGCGCTCACGGCAAATATCTATGCCATTATTACATTTACACTGAACCGGGTGTATACAGAATGGTACCGAAGCCAGGGTTATCCTTTTGATATCACAAATAATACGGCATTCGACCAGTATTTTGTATACGGACGTCCGATTTATGATTCCATCAGCCGGATTGTAGATGAAATCTTTAATGAATATGTCCGCCGTTTTGGACAGATTTCGCCTTTTTTTACTTCTTTTTGCAACGGCACTACAGCTACGTGCGACGGCTTGTCCCAGTGGGGAACTGTATCGCTTGCAAACCGCGGACGTACTCCGCTGCAGATTCTGCGTTCCTATTATCCAAAAGATATCGAAATAGCTGAAACAAATACAATATCCGGCGTGCTCACCTCCTATCCCGGCACAGCTCTGCGGGCCGGAAGTACCGGACTTGACGTACAAACCATCCAGACCTGGCTGAACCGGATACGGCGTAACTATCCGGCTATTCCTGCTATTACAGACACTGCCGGTGTTTTCCAGAACAGCACAAAAGCGGCTGTCATAAAATTCCAGAGTATCTTCGGACTGACACCTGACGGCATTGTCGGAAAGAGCACCTGGTATAAAATCTCCAGACTGTATACAGCTGTTACAAAACTTGCCGATTTAAACAGCGAAGGAAATAAACTCGGAATCGGAACAGTACCTCCTGCTTCTGTACTGCGCCAGGGTTCCAGCGGCCAGGATGTCATAACACTGCAGTTCCTGTTAAATTATGCATCCGAATTCTATCCGGGTATCCCTTCTGTGTCCCAAGACGGTATTTTCGGCAGCGCTACCAGACAGGCGGTGACTGCTTTCCAGCGTGTTATGCGTCTGGAGCCTGACGGAGTTGCGGGGCCTCTTACATGGGAATCTCTGTATCAAATGTATCATGGCATACAGCAGAATATTCCTTCTACAGGACCTGGCAGTACCATCCAGTATGTGGTGCAGGCCGGAGACAGCTTGTGGCTGATTGCGCAAAGATACGGAACAACCGTGCAGGCCCTTAAAAATCTGAACGGTCTGACCAGCGACAGGCTGAGTATCGGCCAGATTCTTAAAATCCCGGCTTCTCAGGGAACATCTTCTTTCCCGTATACGGTACAGGCCGGAGACAGTTTGTGGATCATTGCACAGAGGTATGGGACGACAGTGGAGGATATTAAAAAGCTGAACGGCCTGACCGGGAATATGCTGAATATCGGGCAGGTATTACAGATTCCGTCAGTGTAACTTTTTCTAAAAAGGAACATGTGACCAGAGTTTCTGAAAACCAGACATGGATACTTTTTCCTGATGCCGTGCGTTTCCCGCTCTGTATTAACGGCGCAGCAAAGGAAACCGTATCCAGGCCTGTCTGATTTTTGGATACTATATTTATTTTATCTGATTCCGGGTATCATTGAAGACTGGAGGAAGAACTCTCTGTTATGCCCGGGAACTGGTAAAATCAGCCCCGGCTTTCCTGTATGACATTTGTTTTTCGATTTGATTATATCAGTTTTCTGCACCGCTTCAGTTATATCAGTTCCTGTTCCTGATGTGCTTCGATTGCATTCGTCCAGTTAGCTGCTTTATCATTTCGGCTATATCAGTCCCAGTTTCTTCATCGCTTCGGCAACACCATGTTCGTTTACGCTGGCTGTAACCATATCTGCCCGTTCTTTTAAGGAGGCAGACGCATTCCCCATTGCTACTCCGACTGCTGCATATTCCACCATATCAAAATCATTTGGCCCGTCTCCGAATGCAATGGCGTTCTCCCGTGCAATGCCGGCGCATTCCAGATATTTCTGCATGCCGTAAGATTTATTTATTCCGAGGCTGGTAATTTCACCGGAATCCTGTACTGCTGATTCAAAGCTGGACTCTGTTACATCACAGATACCGCTCAGACGCTCCTGAATCTGTTTTACTGTCATTTCCGATTCATAATAAACAAACTTTTCAATTCCCTGTTCCTGGTTCATGTTTTCAGAGATCCGAAGACGTTTCCAGATCTGATCAATCATTTCTGTATCCCCCAGCGACCGAAACCTCGCCAGCTGTCTTTCTTTATGCTTTACACTTGTAATCATATACTCCCCGGCCTGCGCTGAATAGCATGCACCTGCTTCGTCCAGCAGTGCTGTGATCGTACTGATTTCTTCTTTTGACATAAAATGTCTGTATATAACGTTTTCTGCACACTCAACATATGCGCCTGTAGCCGCTACAATTCCGTCAAATCCCATTTCCAGAAGAAACGGATACATCTGCATCCGTGAGCGTCCGCTGCAGAGTACAATTTTATGTCCGTTCTGCTGCGCCCTGCCCAGTGCCTCTTTTGCTGATTCGGGCATATGCCCCTGAAAATCTACTAAAGTTCCGTCAATATCAAAAAATAATGCTTTTTGCATGTCTTTATCCTCATTTCCCTCGATGAACTGTACATGTATGATATCACATTTGCAGCAATAGTCAAGCTGAAAAACAGTCCGCACGAACCTGGCAGTATGTCTTTCTGCAGCGGACACTGCTGTTAACTTCCGTCTAAAATAAATTGCAATGGGATTGCCAGAATGATAGAATCTCATCTGTATTAAGAACTTTTATGACTGCGGATATAAAACTCCAGCCAGAGTTTCCTGTAACGGGAATTTTCTGGCTGGAACTTTGGGATTCTTTGTAAAAACCTGTTAAATCACAGATTCTCCTGGAAGAATTTCTGCATATCTTCTGCTGCAGTATTTTCGTCGTCACCTTCTACAGAAACAGTGATTTCCGTTCCTTTTTTAATGCCCATGCTCATAATAGCCATCAGCTTCGTAGCTTCTGCTTTTTTTCCGCCTGCGCTGATTGTAATTTTAGAAGCATATTTTTTTGCCTCTTTTACTAAAATTCCAGCTGGTCTTGCATGAACGCCCTGCTCATCTGTGATCACGTAGTTAAATGTTTTCATGGTTTTTACCCTCCTTATTTTTTAGAGCTGCGTACCATTCGACGCTATTACCTGTTTATACCATTCAAAGGATTTCTTGCGTCTGCGTGCAAGGTTTCCGGTTCCGTCATCATATTTTTCCACATAGATAAATCCGTAGCGTTTTGCCATTTCACCTGTGGAAGCACTGACTAAATCAATACAGCCCCATGGTGTATAGCCCATCAGGTCTACTCCGTCTGCAGCAGCTTCCCGCATCTGTTCAATATGCTTACGCAGATAATCAATGCGGTAATCATCATTAATACTGCCGTCTTCTTCTATCTTATCATATGCTCCAAGGCCGTTTTCCACTACCATCAGCGGGATCTGGTAACGGTCATAAATCTCATTTAAAGTATACCGCAGTCCCTTCGGGTCAATCTGCCAGCCCCAGTCTGAAGCTTCCAGATACGGATTTTTCAGTCCGCCCACCAGATTTCCGGCTGTCTGTGCACCATCGCTGGTATTTCCGGTACATGTGCTCATGTAATAGCTGAATGTATAATAATCAACGGTTCCTTCTCTGAGTATCTCGTCATCGCCCGGCTCTTTTTTAATTACAATGCCGTTTTCTTCGAAATAACGCTCTGCATAAGCCGGATAATAGCCACGCACCTGGATATCTGAGCAAAACCAGTTGGTTATCTGCATCTCCTTCTGTGTCATTATAACATCATCCGGGTTACATGTATATGGGTATTTTGTAATAAAACATATCATATTGCCCATTTTATACTCAGGATATTTTTCATGTGCCAGTTTCACTGCTTTTGCACTTGCAACAAACTGATGATGCAGCGCCTGGAAACGGATTTTCGGGTCATCCGGAACATCCATAATGGAGCCGGAATATCCTTTTACCGTACCTAAGGAAAGGATATTTCCCATTGGCATTGTACCGGAATTAATCTCATTAAAGGTCAGCCAGTATTTTACTTTTCCCTGATAACGCTCAAAAATCACTTCACAGTAACGCACAAACAGCTCAATGCATTCCCTGCCATACCAGCCGTTATATTTTTCAATCAGCGCATATGGCATTTCATAGTGCGATATTGTTACTAACGGCTCAATTCCATGCTTTTTGCATTCATCAAATACGCTGTCATAAAATTTCAGTCCCGCTTCATTAGGCTCTGTCTCCATTCCTGTCGGGAAAATCCGCGTCCATGCAATCGACAGGCGGAATGTCTTAAATCCCATTTCGGCAAACAGGGCAATATCTTCTTTATAATGATGATAAAAATCAATTGCTTCGTGGCTCGGATATAATGTATCCGGCTCAATCACAGTAGTAATACGTTTCGGCACTGTATGGGTACCGTTTGTGCACATATCCGATACGGAAGCACCTTTTCCGTCTGCATCCCATGCACCTTCAAACTGGTTAGCGGCTACTGCACCGCCCCACAAAAAATCTTTCTTAAAAGTTCTCATGTTTCTCTTATCCCCTCTCATTCATCTGCATGCAGCTGCAAACAGCTGCCTTTAAAATATTATCTGCTTAATTTAATTGCTGTCTCGCCTTTACGAATCGATGTTACACCAGACGGAACAACGCTTGTATAATCGTCTGTATTCGTAATAATCATTGGCGTTACAATGGAATATCCCTCCTGCTGTATCAGATTCAGGTCAAATTCCAGCAGCAGGTCTCCCTTTTTCACACGACTGCCCTGGGTTACTTTTGGCGTAAAACCTTTCCCTTCCAGTTTGACAGTATCCATGCCTACGTGAATAAGCACTTCTGCACCTTTGTCACTCTGCAGCCCAATCGCATGCCCCGTAGGGAAAAAGGTCGTGACTTCTCCGTCCGCCGGTGCATATACTTTTCCTTCTGCCGGAACAAGTGCAATTCCCTGTCCCAGAGCACCTGACGAAAATGCATCGTCTTCTACTTCGCTCAGAGGTTTTACTTCACCTGTTACAGGAGAAGCCAGCGTTTCATCTGATACGGACGGAGCCATGTCACTGCTGTCATCTGTGCCGGATATCTGGTTCGATGTCCCGGCTGCCTGTTTCTGAGGATCTTTATATAAAACAAAGCTGACTGCGAACGATATTGCAAGGCCGATTACGCCGCAGACTGCTCCCCAGATTACACTGTGATACGGGTTTTCTCCGCCAATAAATGTAATCAGTGACAGAAATGACGGCGAGCCGCCCATGGAATAACCCTTTACACCTAAAATACCAGCTAACAGCCCGGCCGTACCTGCGCCGGCAACTGCTCCTATCATTGGTTTCATATAACGCAGATTGATCCCGTAAAGAGCCGGTTCTGTAACGCCCGCAATCGTAGCCGAAATACCGCAGGCAATACCTTCGGAACGTGTCTCGACGTCTTTCGTCTTTGCAGCTACCCCAAATGCAGCGCCGCCCTGGCAGATATTTGAGCAGAACATCGTTACAAGTACTACAACGTCAAATCCTAATGTCGCAAGATTGTTCATAAACAGCGGAATGAGTGCATAATGCATACCTGTCATAACGATAAAAGGCATCAGTGCAGAAAGCACTCCAACCGTCAGCCACGGCACGGCACCGTACATTTTATTAAATCCTGCTGCCATTACATTTCCGATTACGCCGCCAATAGGTCCGAGCACTACCATAACGACCGGTGTACAAATAAGCATAAAAAGCAGCGGTTTTAAAAATGCCTTCAGTACATTCGGCGACACCCTGTCTGCAAAATCCTCTGCCCATTTCATAACCGGAGCCATTAACAGCATCGGCACTACAGACGATGTATAAGTCGTTTCAATAACCGGAATTACGCCAAACAGATATGTACATCCCATGCCAAGGAATGTTCCGTATTCTGTTGCGCTTTCTAATGTTCCGCCCATCATGGATACTAAATCAGGATAACATAACAGCGCGCCTACCGCCATATACATCGGCGCATTTCCATTGACCTTCTTTGCAATAGACCATCCAAGAAATACCGGAAGGAAATAGAAAAATCCGTCTGCAATTGAATAAAAGATCTGATAGGTAGCATCTGTGGCTGATATAACCTTTAACGTTGTAAGCAGCGTCAGTAAAACCTTTAACATACCTGTTCCAAGCATAGCCGGAAGCATTGGCGTTAAACAGCCTGCCACAAAGCCGAACAGCCGCTGTATTACCGGGCCTTCTGCCTTTGGAGCCTCTCCGCCGTCTTCGGTAAATCTGCCTAATTTAGAAAATTCTTTAAACAGATTAGATACTTCATTCCCGATTACGATCTGATACTGTCCGCCCTGTTTAATTACACTTTTTACCCCTTTGATACCTTCTACTCTGCTGTCATCTGCCTTTGACTGATCCTTCAGTATCAGACGCAGCCTTGTCATACAATGCGTTGCTGAGGATATATTGTCTGCCCCGCCTACTGCGCTAATGATTCTTTTCGACACATCAGCATAATCCATTGCCATGATTCATCTCTCCTTCAAAATTTTTTTCGTTTCAATGACTCCGTTCAGGCCGGTGTACCAGCCGGTCCGCCCGCTGTCTTCATAAAATATTTATATTCCCCTTCGTACTGCTGCATTCAGGGTCTTTAAATGTGTGCGCGCCTGCACATTTTTTCTAATTCTTATTTCTGTCAATCACTCTTGTAATATGGACTGTCAGATACATCATTTCTTCATCTGTAACTGTATTTCCTGTCTTTTCTTCCATGTAAGTCCGGATTTTCCTTGCACAGGCATAGGCTTTCGGACATTTCCTTTTATAAAGCTCATACAGCTCATTTTCTTCTGCCGGATAACAGGCCTGATTAATCGCACGCTGAATAAAAAATTTTAAATGAGTCACAAACCGTTCATAGGAAAGGCTCTCCTCATCCAGTGCCACATGGAACGTATATTTAACAATATTGAGCATATCCTGAAGCATTTCCGGAGCATTCGCCATCTTCGGAATACCCCCCCCCTTTCCGGTATCCATTTCAGCATTTACAATATGCAGTGCAATAAAAGCAGCCTCATCCACAGATAGTTCTATGCCTTCTTTTTCTTTAATCATAGAAACAGCATGCAGCCCGATTGTATATTCGACACTGTAAAATTTTTTGATTTCCCATAACAGGGCATTCTGAAAAAAAATATTTTTCCGATAGCGTTCTATCGCAAAATGCAGATGATCCGTCAGCGTAATATAAATATTCCGGTTCAGATTTCTTCCCAGAACCTGTACAGCTTCTTTTACGATCTCATCTGTATACTTAATATATTCATACGGAATTTCTTCCACCAGCTTTTCAAACTGGCTGGATGCTTCTGTTGACAGCTGAAAGACCTTTTCGATCCGGTCCTTTTGAATATCATCTCCGCTGGTTTTCTGAAAACCAATGCCCTTTCCGAGTACGATAACCTCGCGGTTCCTGTCGTCAACAGAGCTGACAACGTTGTTGTTAATGACCTTTACGATCTTCATCTCTGCACCATCTTTCTCCCTCCGCTCTGCTCTGCCCCTCGTCCTTCCGCTGTAATTTCCGTTCTTCCCATCCGCATAACGGATTTTCTGTTAATTTAAAACATAAAAATAACTGCATTATACTCAAAAATACACTTAAACTACTAAATACCAGCCTCATATCACTGCCTGCCGGCGGATATATATTCGATAGTTTTCCTGTGTTTCTGTGAGTACAATCCAGTCTTGCCTGCTTAAAGTAACAATCTGTCATGCGCTTCTCTCGTTTCTGTATAAATATTACTATATTATTCCGGTGATGTCTATACCCAAAATTCATTTTGTAGTAAATATCCAATTTTAATGCGGTATATTTGTATAGAATTTACAAGGTTTGACCGTTTGCTGGATAGATTTTTATATTTACTATGATTTGCTGACTGCCTTGCACAATGAAACTTTTCAGTTAATTCCCACACTCAAATAACTTTATCTGATGCACCTGCCCCTCCTCCTAAATCAAATATCATTAGACTGCCATATTCGAACAACGATCTGCTTGTTCTCAATCCGTTTATTTTCATATGACCTTTGAAAATTCACTGGGTTTTTTATAACACCCGCATTCTGCGTTCTGTTACCGCTTCGCCAGAACATTTTAATTCCACAACTATATCCTGCGAATCAATTACAATATCTTTACGCACCATGTGATGCCCGCTGTCCTCAGTTTCCTCTAGTCCCGCATCTGTAAAAATGCTTCGAATAACAGGATACATGAGTCTTTGTACATCGTATTCATTTTCAATTTTCAGACAGGGCAGATTCTTTTTCAAGGAATCATTACATTTTTTATGTATCTTCTCTTTATACAGACACTTACAATAATCATGGAAATGGTTTTTGAAAACCTTTTAACCTGAACTGCGGAGAGATTCCCTACCCTGTCAGCCACATGTTTCATTTTTTGTTTTCCAGCTCATCCAGGCATTCTGTTATGGTTACCTGATACTGTTCCAAAGAACCCGCCGCAGAAATTTTATCATAAACCTTCTTTAAAATATCCATCGTTATATTCTCCCCCATCTTAAATAAAACAAAAATAACGATTCCAATATATAGAGAACATTATCTTTCCATTCTATCACTTCATAAGACCGACCCTTATCTGACAGTACTTCCTGCAGATTTTTTAGATAATCTTTCAGCGATTTAACAGTCGGCTTTTCTTCTCCAGATATTAATGACAGTATCCTGTTCATTAGCTCATCAAAGCCCACACTTACAATTGGCGGATCAACAGCTATCGCCTCTAAAATCAGCCCATATAGATCTAACCGTCCAAACTCTGCTGTCTGATAGCTTTTTCTGCTTCTGCCTCTGGGATTCTTCCCCTGTTTTATTACATTTGCAATTTTTTCATAGTCTAGATTCAGTGTTGAAAAGCGGAAGGATTTTTCTATTGTTTCATTTTTTATTTTTCCTGTCTGCTTCTCATCTATGTTCTCTAAAATACATATATTCAGACAGATCAGCTGTATAAGCTGAGGAGAACAGATGCTTTCTTCTACCAGCCTTTCTATATTTGCCTCTGAAATATTTGCTGATAGTTCTGCAAAGCCTTTGACAGGAATTTCTCTCAGTTCATCTTTTGTCCATGCCTCAATATCTATAATGCTGATGCGCCCTTGCAGATCCGGATTCGTACGAATTGCATCATCGCTTCTGTGAGGAAGTGATACAATAATAACTTTAAATCCCTTTCTGACCGCATCCTTAAACTGCCGGGCCATATACATCTGCATTTTAAGATCCGCATAATGAAAATCATCCAGCAAAAGAACAAAT
>CAJTVR010000023.1:32301-53794 GCA_910580075.1 uncultured Eubacterium sp.
AAATCTATGCTTTCTATAATAATCAAGCACATTATCTTTTGTAATGACATAAGTTTCCGATACAAGATCACTGGCCTCCCTGCCTCTCGTAAATTCACCGCCTGACGGCATTCCTGCCTTTGTTCCAATCTGAAACCATAGTTTTTTTCATCAATAAAGTCTGATCCTGATACTTCCACCAAATGTTCAAATCCGATCACTTTCTCACACAGCACTGTTTTGCCAACGTATTATTGTTATTTTTAAAGTTTTTAAATTTTTTAAAGCGAATTCGACTGCTTAAAATTCTTGTGATATAACGTGCATAAAAAAGAGGCATAACTTTTTCTGTCATGCCTCTAAAAACTATCCTAAATAAATGTCTTTAAATAAAGATTCATCTCTATTAGATAATTGCCTGTATACTTCTTCCTCATCAGGAAGATTCTCTAAATAATCTTTTGCAGTTTCATCTGTAAAATCGGAATTCCTGGTATATAAAATTTCTTTTCCTCTATCCTGAACCTCTGGTTTGATTTTAAAAATCTGACCTGTCTGTACCCTGTCCACAAGCGAATCTATAGCAACTTTTACCGACATCATTCCTAAATCAAACGGCTTTATTTTTTGAGGTTTCGGAAATGCATGGTAAAGGATATCGCCAGAATCCAGGCCTCTGCTCAGCATATGTATCGTCGCTCCAACCATATCTATATGTCCTTTGTAAGGTGCCCAGAAGTTTGTGGAACTTCCTCTAAAATACGGACTGACACCCATATGTATATTAATTGCTTTATGCTCAACAAGAAATTCTATTAAATCTCCTTTGATATAACTGCTGCCTAAGACTACAAAAACATCTGACTGCAACGCCGGTTTAAGAATGTCCAGGCTGACTTTATTCAGGTCGCCAGATTTTAATGCAAGCTGTCTTACATTTTTTTCTAAGAAACAGATTTCTCCAAAAATATTCGTTTCAGACTGATTTACATATGTAAAATATTGCTGCATGACTGGTGAATTGTCAAAAAAATCTTTGACCAATCCTGGAAAAACCGTAGTACATTCCTGAACCGCAAATACTTCATCTGCAATTTTAGCCATTTGATTAATCAGATACAGGTGTCTTGGTCTGTTGCTTGTGAATACTGTTATTTTCATCTTTTTTCATCTCCTTAATTATATTTGAATGATCTTCCCTTGGAATCATTAATTTTGACTTATATGGTATCATACTTTCCTTAAAAGCGATTTCTATTCCAAGTTTTTTCATAATTTGTTCCGTATCCTCATTTACGCTTCCACAAGGATATGAAGCCGATATCACCTTTGTTCCCAAACAGTCTTCTAATATTTCTTTGCATGTGCTATATTCATTTAATTGATCATTATAATCATATTTACCCAGGCAGGTTGGATGCGTATGGGAATGCAGCCCTACAAGATGCCCGTTATTACCAAGATCCCTGATCTGCATATTTCCGCACCAAAGATTTTTAGCATAATATTGAATGTCATAATTGTATTTTTCTAACATAAAATCCATAATCTTATAGTATTGAGACTGCCCTAATACCTCTTCCCTATAATACCTGAATTTTCTGTCATTTAACGAATAAAAACTATACTGCACTAAATAAGTACTGGCATCAAACCCATTTTCAATATTAAAATCAATACTTAATTCTTTTTTCCGGTCTTCATATATTGCAAAAAAAGCCTTGTAAAATTCATCTATGTCAGTAAACATCAAATGTCTGAAATGCCGGTATATTTCCAGCTTTTCTGCTTTTCCCTGAATCGGTGAAGTATATGCAAAAAAGAAAGCCGGCAGTTTTCTTTTATTCAGGACTGGCATAGCGATATCGTACTGGCACAAAAGATTGTCATCAAATGTCACGCAGACATCTTTATACTGTAAATCATCATGCTGCGCCTTATAACAGTATTCATCTGCGCCAATCAGGTTATAACGCTCTGCATAATAATCTAATATATTTTCGAAATCTTCTTGCGAAACCGAACCCTGCTCTGCAATGTGCTTTTTATTGTCATGAAAATGGTGAAACATCATTCCATGTGTCCCCATGATAATTCTCTCCATATTTTCTTAAAATTATGAATTCGAATGCGAATTATCAAAAAGTGTACATTTTGAAAATTGTTTTGTCAGAACATTTAATGGCATTATTAGGACAAAAGTTGGAAAAAATATAGAAAAATGTGAAAATAATCCACTAAAATACTTGCAATTTCACAAAAAGTGTCATATAATCGAATGCAGATTGCAGTTGTCAAAAAGTACACCTTATGGCTATCACCAGCCCTTTTTACCGTCAAAAACATCCGGTACTCCCGACGTCTGCGGTAAAAATTATTTCACTTATACCACAGCAATTTCAGGCTTCCGAAAAGGGGAGCTTTTTTGTTTCCATGCCTTTACAATTTCAGCCTCCTGCTGCGATTTTTCTAGTACCAAAGCCAGCTGCCTCACCCATTCTCTTCACTGTAAAATTTACTTCTTTTTCTAACAATACAAAACCCGGCTGTCATCGCCATTATAATCGCCATTCGCAATATTTGCATTGACATCCAAAACCCCGCATTTTCAATATCTCCGGGCCGTTTTACTAATTAACAGCATAAAAATTTTGTATATTATTCACATTTACAGCTGTGGTCTTTCATGCTATGATTGCCTTACCTGGTTCGGCGTGCCAGATACCTATGACAGCATCATCTATCAAGTCAGGAGGTAATTCATATGACACGCAAATCTATTTATTCTATAATATCCGTTATACTGATATCTATCATGCTGCTGTTTACCCCGTTCACCCGCATAACAGTTCATGCCGCCGCTCTGCCGCCGCTTGTTGTACTTACTAAATACAGCAAAACTATGGCCATTGGCGACGAATATCAGCTGATTGCGGTAGCTTCAAATGGAAAACAGCCCACGTTTAAAAGCAGTAAATCGTCTATTGCTTCCGTCAATACGTATGGACTGATCACAGCAAAAAAAGCCGGAACCTGTAAGATTACGGCCAAAATCAGGAATGCCGAAGCATCCTGCAAAATCACTGTAAAACCGGCTTCCCTGTCCATCAGCTCAGGCAGTTTTTCTCTTTACCGTCTTGGTACCAGACAGCTGACAGCCTCAGTGTCCACCGGACATCCTGTTACCTGGAAATCCAGCAAAAGCAGTGTGGCTTCTGTAGATGAGAACGGCCTCGTAACAGCAGTAAAGCATGGCTCCGCTAAAATCACTGCGACTGCAGACGGAGTGTCTAAGTCCTGTACGGTCACTGTAAAGCAGCCTAAAATCAAACTTTCTGCTTCTGAATTATCGCTTACAGCCGGACAGTCGTATCGCTTGTATGCCACAGTTTCCTCTGGAAATCCGGCAGAATGGAGTACCAGCAATGGAAATATCCTGTCTGTCAGCCCCGATGGTACAATCCGGGCATTGAAAAAAGGCCGGGCATATGTATATGCCCGTGAAGACGGAATCAAAGTGAAATGCAATGTAATTGTCAGCGATACGGAATAAAAGTGAAATGTAATGTAACTGTCAGTGATACGAATTGAAGTGAAATGTAATGTAACTGTCAGTGATACGAATCAAAGTAAAATGTAATGTAAT
Source organism: uncultured Eubacterium sp. (assembly GCA_910580075.1). Taxonomy (GTDB): domain Bacteria; phylum Bacillota; class Clostridia; order Lachnospirales; family Lachnospiraceae; genus Eubacterium_J. The sequence continues at coordinate 35,927 of CAJTVR010000023.1, forward strand.
TGTCAGTGATGCAGAATCATATCTGGTATTTGCCTGATTCTGCTGTCAGTACTTCAGCATTTTCTGCTTAGATTATCCAGATAAAACAACCGGTGTTCACAGATGCTGTAAACATCGGTCAGATTACAATTCTTCTAAACGAGCTGCCATCCCGTACTGCCCGCCGAACCGTATTTAAATCACCCAGTCCCAGACCTGCTCCTGTTCACTGCCTTTTGGAGGATCAGCCTGAAACACCATCTCAGGCGCTTTTAATGAGACTTTTGTATACGCCGGAACCGATTCGGTAATAAATGTATTTCCTCCGATAATAGAATTTGCTCCGATTACGGTGTCGCCGCCTAAAATCGTAGCTCCCGAATAAATAGTAACATTATTTTCAATCGTAGGATGACGCTTTACCTCTGCCAGAAGCTGTCCTTTCCGGGTAGAAAGTGCTCCCAGAGTCACACCCTGGTACAGTTTCACGTTGTTGCCTATCCGGGTTGTTTCCCCGATAACAACTCCAGTTCCATGGTCAATAAAAAAATATTCTCCGATTTCAGCCCCCGGATTAATGTCTATCCCCGTGCGGCTGTGTGCATATTCCGTCATAATACGGGGAATGAACGGAACATTTTTTTTATACAGTTCATGTGCCATACGGTACACAAAAATAGCGAATACCCCCGGATAAGACGATATAATTTCCTGTCTGCTTTTCGCTGCCGGATCTCCATCAAACCCTGCCTGGACATCTTTGAGCAGCATATTCTGAATATCTGCAAGCCTGCTGATAAAATACCTGGCTGTTTCATCTGCCTGCTGTACAATCTCTGCCTGCGTTTTGATTTCATTCGTATACGCAAGCGCAATCTCTGCCTGCTGGCGCAGCTCGCTGCGGATACTGTTTAACGTATTACCTGCAAAATAACGGGCATCTGCAGATTTGAAATTCTTTTCCTCAAAATAACCCGGAAACATCAGCGACCGGAGACGCTTAATCAAAATGATGATATTGCTTCTGCCGGGCAGCCTGCGGTTTTCTTTTGTTACAAATACTTCATCCGACAGATAATTCTGCGTAATCCTAAAAACCGCCTGGTCAAACTCCTTATTGTTTTCTGCTTCCATAACTGCCTCCTCGTTTCTATTTTATTTGTGCTCCTGTGACTGCTAATTTAATTACCGTACTGCCCGGTCATTTTCTGTGACACTTATGACAAATCCGGTTCCATATATTATATCACAAAAAAGGGTTCAGTACAACATAGCGCAAACACTGTATTTATGGGAAAAGTTCAGTCTTTACACGCTAACTAAATCTGTCAAAATCCCCTCAATTAGTAACAAATTAGGAACAGATTTCACAGTAGTTAGGGTTCCCCAAATAGATCCATCCGTTGCGCTTTTCCCGGTATGATTTCAGCAGGCCCCAACTGCCGGAAATTTCCACAATAGTGAAGGTTCCGATGCCCGTGTACTTGCCTGACAAATTGCTGTTATCTGCGGAACCGGGGCTTGTTCTGATATTCAGATCCGGGATGATAACTCTGACCAGAAAAGGAACAACGGGGAAGGGGGATGCAGGTTCAGGTGCAGCCGCCTGTGTACCGGTGATTGCTGTCAGTATAGTCAAAATCTTTCCACCATACCCAGCCCCCGCAGCCCAGCCTTTACCGTGTGGGTTTTCCTGAATCCCCAGCCATTCCACACAAGGCGCACAGCCACGGGACACATACTTGAACCGGGGATCAATAACCGGATTTACCAGCGGTTCAGTATTTGCATACGCTTTCAAATGCTGGATCTGCGCCCGGATGCCGTTCTGCGGCGTGTCAAAAGAATTACCCTTCATGCCGTTACTGGTTACACCCATACCGCAGAAATTATTCTGATCCAGTGTAACAGCAGAACCCTTGAAAGTGAAATTCCCTGTTTCAAGACAGGACTGTGCAAAGGCAAGATCACCCCGGATCCCTTCTGTTGCACCTTCTGACAGGTACAAAGGTATCATGTCAATGACTGACTGTGCCACAGCCGGATTTTTTGCTTTGACATAGGCCCGCATCTGATCAGCTGTAGCCTGTGCCGCACCAGTGATCTGTGTGACAGACGGTGCAACCGGGGAACCCATAGCGGCCTTGATCGCTTTCCTGAATCCGTCCATAGTATACCCCATGTTCAGCTGATTCCATAAATGAACCGGATCGCCGTGATTGCTGGCAATCCCTCGTTTGTGTCCTTCTTCGTGGGAAAGAATAACCCCATCGGTCAGCGGATCAAGCCTGAACCGTTCACATAGTTCAGCAAACAACTGAACGGCGCTTTCATATGTGCGCCTGACTGCGGCCCGTGCTTCCTCTACATTGGAACAGGTAAAACGTGCGCCGCCCGTGTATCTGATACAGGCCGGTTCACACATTTCAACACCGATATGCGTATTATTGCCGGATCCGTTTGGCCCGGATCCACAATGCCGTCCCCGGTATTCCCACGGCAAAGTTTGGTACACGTCCCCGGTATTTGCGTCAATGAACGCATGAACACACACAGACTTGTCAGCACTGTTCCAGCTGTTCACAAATACCTGTGCGGAAGGCTGCGGGCAGCCCACGCTATGAAGCATTAAGCCGCCCTTTGTATTCTGCTTTGCTGCCTGATAACAGCGGTTCCTTGTCAGGAAATGTTCAACGATCTTCACTGGTGATCACCTTCACTTTCTGCTTTGCTTTTCAGCACTTCGATGGCCTTTGTGATAACTGCGGGAATGGGGATCCCCATAAGACCGGCATTTTCGATAATTGAAATAGTTTCATTTGCGATAAATGCGATCACCACGGCATCCCTGATAAAGTTGGAACCCATGACCAGATCCAGCCGACACGCCACCAAAACCACAAGCAAGGTCACGCCTTTTCTGCAAAGACCTTTCCATCCTGCTGTGCTTTCCAGTGCGCCGTTCTCTGTCTTTTCGCTGGCCTTAAATACCCCGGCAACGATCAGACCTGTCACATAATCAATTCCCATGAAGATCAGCAGCGTCACCAGTGCGGCATCCCAGCCCCCGAACAGGGAAGCGATCCAGCTTCCAACTACACCGATAAAAGTTAAAAGTTTCATTTTCATGTCTTTCCATCCTTTCTGCACACGGAAAAAGCACCCGTCTGACGCTCATATAACGTCATATAGGTGCTTTAACGTGTGTCTTTGATAATTTGTCCATGTAGCTGAAAAAATCAATCTGCGGCCAGTTCAGGCACTTCCATGTCAATCAGAACTTCCTTGACCTGTTCTTTCAGCTTTGCCGGAACATCACCATAGGTTTTCTTGCCTTTGATGATCAGCAGCGCATAAACGATTGCCATATTATCCACCCCCTTTCCCAGTATGAAATAAAGCAGGACTTCCAGCAGGATCATTTTGTGTCACCCGCCAGCAGCGCCTTGACTTCCTTCTGCAAACTTTTGGGAACGTCCTTGACCGTCTTTTTACCCTTGCGGATCAGGTCAGCATAAACCTTTGCCATCATGCTCATTATTCTGCACCCCCTATCATTTCAAAAACTTCTGTCAATGCCATCTGTGTGCTGGTCAGTTCTTCCGACATACTGGACAGATTCTTTTTCAGTGTGTCGTTTTCACTTCCGATCAGCTGAATGTATTCGTCAGGTTCATATACAAATTCGTGATACTGGTACACGTCCCCGGCGTTCTCCATTCCCTCCTGCGGCTCCACCTTCTGTATATCCTTGTGGACATACACCGCATCCGGCATAACAACCACCGGAACGGCAAAGGCGGCGCTTCCCTGTCTGATTCCTAAATCTTTCATGCAGCTTTCACCAATCCTTTCTTTTCTAGCTTCTTTCTATATTTGTTGATTTTCACAACCTTATTCTTTTTCCCGTCAGCAATAACTTCTTCATAGTACCGCATCAGGGACGGCGCAACCGGTACAATATATTTTTCTTTCAGCCTGTAGCCATTGCACATATCCAGCCATCCGCAATATGAATTAGCTGAACAAAATTCTGAATAACTGATCAGAAGTCCGGCTTCCTGCTTTTTCTGAATCCGGCGCATTATATTTTTAAACTTTATACAGGTTCGTTTCCGTAACAGCGTGTAGCCGTGGAAACAGCGGAACCCTATAAAATCAATACCACGGACATCTACAGGAAAGACTTGCCAGTTGTCTTTCAAAACAAGGTTCAGACGTGTTTCCAGATATTCACCCATCTTTCTTCTGACCTCATGTAGCTGTTCCTTGCTGTCCGATAATATGATAATGTCATCCATATACCGCACCACATACCTTTGATGCAGTTCTTCCTTCAAATAGTGGTCAAAATATGCCAGATAAAAATTCGCAAGGTATTGTGAAAGATAGGATCCAATCGGTACGCCAGTACCGGGAACACTGTCAACAATTTTATACAATAGTGAAAGCAGCCGCTGGTCTTTAATCTTGCGGGCCAGCAGCTGCTTCAAAATATCATGATCTATACTAGGATAGAATTTTCTGACATCAATTTTCAGACAGTATTGTGTACCGGGTACATCTTCCAGATACCCATGAAGAAGTTCAAGGGCCTTGCTGATCCCTCTGTCCTTTATGGATGCACAGGTATGAGTGCAAAACGTTTCCATGAAGATCGGTTCAATCTGTAGCATAATCGCCCATTGAATGATCCTGTCTGGAAAGTATGGAAGTTTTTCAAGTTCTCGTTCCTTGCCTTTGTCATTGATGATCGACACCGTGTATTCTGACACTTCGTAAGTATCATTCAGCAACATTTCCTGAATTTCTTTCAGGTACTTGTCAGGATCCTGATCAACCATCTTGACTTCTTTATAAAACAATTTATCTTTTCTGGCATTTCGGTGTGCTTCCCGTAGGTTTTCCATGGCGCAAATTTTATAAAAAATATCACCATGTCTTTTCATGCAACACCCCTGATGTTTTCCGTCCCCTGAACGTTCGCTTCTGCTACTAATACAGATAACGGGATTCTTTGTGTTTTGCCTAGTGGCAGGGTAGTGGAAGTTCACCGTGTTTAAAAAATATCTATTGTGGAAAACAATAGGTGACACCCGACATTCACATTCGATAACGAAAAAGTATTATTCACATTCAGTTGAAAAGTGCCTGCATTAAGAGCATTATTCCAATTACCACTGAAAATAGTAAGACAGGACGTATACAAATTAGTATAATCGTTTTTTTTTGTCTGTTCTTTAATGGCAATAAGTGAATGTAAAAATCAACTTTATGTCATGCTTTCACTACCCGGTTTTTAGTTATATTAAAAAGCCGCTTTTTAGGCGGCTTCTTCCTCTGTTTCTTTCGGTTCCTCTTTGTGCATAAACATCAGGCGACACCCGACAGTCACACCCGACAACGAAAAAGTATTATTCACATCCAGCCGAAAAGCGCCCGCATGAAGAGCACTACTCCAACCACCACCGAAAATAGCAAGACAGGACGCACACAAACTAGCATAATCGGTAAAATAGGTGCTGTCTGATCCTGATACGTCACGGGCTGTAAAACCTGCATCGCTGCCGCCCTGCGGTAACTTCATATAGTTCGCAATATTCACTGTCACACCGCCGTTTCCGTTATTTTTATAGCCGGTTCCGTTGGTGACAAAGTCCTTTGCAATATCGCAGGTCATCACGTTTCTGTTTGCGTCAGAAGTCAGGCCGTCAATAAATTCCCAATAATTCCCCCAAAAATCTTCAAGGCCCAAACATTTCACCTGATGTTCCTGATCGGTCATATAGGACGGGGCAGAAGTGCGGATCACTTCACTGTCAAAACCATACGCATTTGTACCGCCAGTATTAACGCCAGCGCTGTGACTGCTTTTCACATATCCGGTTCCCACAGCCGCCTGACTGTTTAATGTGCCATGACTGATAATGAAAAGGCACTGCATCAGTTTCAAGCTGCCATATGTGCGCTGCTGATAACCTGCGCCCCTTGCCCTGCACCATGTTCTGAATGTGTCAATGGTCTGTGATACGGTGACGGCTTTTCCTGAACTGGAATATGCTTTATTCCCGGAACAGTGGCCTTTATAAACACCAATATAGATCCGGTCACAATCGTTATAGCTGTCAAGGCTGAAAGCGTCATATTTGAACGCTGCGTTGTCCGGTTCATTGGTCACGGACACTTTCAGCAGATTCTTTCCAGCGTTCAGCCATTCAATACTGTAACCCACCCTGTAGGGAATTTCCAGCATGACATCATTCCCCAGTGTGGTAATGTCTGCGGCTGTCCTGTCTGCTTTCTGTGTGTAATTATCAGGATTCAGGTAATACAGCACTTCCCCATTTTTCAGGACACAGGGCCGCATATCCTTAAAAATCGGCATATCACGCCATGACGCAAAACTGTGTTCCATACCTTCCGCATCGTCCGCATAAGTGATCATTTTATCCGGTGCAGACTTTGAAAAATCAATCAGGGCAGAATACACAACCGCAAGCGTCATTGTGACACTGTAGGCATACATGGAAGGAACCGGATGGATCTTGACCGTGCCAGTTCTGGAACCGTCTGACGCACCGATCAAACACTCACCCATGAAATTACTGTCAAAGGTGATAGTTGCGACACCGCCCGCAAAAGTTCCCGTCCTGCTGTGGCTTCCGCATACCAGTGTGACCATCTTCCCGTTCAGCTTTTTGTCAGCCGTGGTCACGGTCAAGTGATACAGTTGCAGATCCACACTGTAGACACCCACACTTTCCCCTGATACGTTCAGGGAAGCGCTGGCCGTGTTCGTACCATCGGAAGCGGTCACTGTAACCGCCCCGGAAAAGGAAAAGCGGATCTTTGCCGTACCGTCATTTCCGATTGTCCCCGTTGCGCTGTCCGTACCGTTGGAAACGGTCACTGTACGTCCATATAAGCCCGTTTCAGCCGTTTTCACGTCTATACGGTTATATTCTCCCCTTGTGTCCAGTTCGGCGCTATATGTGGCGTAATTCGTGACCGTGACAGTGGTTTCAGCTGTGACCCCTTCTTCCGTGGATGCAGATACCGTCAGATTGCCATTGATCAGTATGCCGGTTATCATACATTCACCAGTGTAAGACATGGAACCGGTCAGCGTGGTTTTGCCATCCGTCACTGATACAACACGCCCATACAGGGCCGGATCTGTGGTCAGCACCCTGATCGCCGCACCGCCTGACGCTGAATCTGTCCGGCGCTTGATCTCATTGATTGCATTAACAAAATTGTCTTTTGCTATGGTTTCAAGGTCTTTTGTATCGCCCAGCGGAAGATCCCCGCCCACAGCCTTGACCACATCTTCATGTGTCACGCTTTTAGTCCCGGAACCGTCCCCCATTTCCACGGCGTACCGGCTCCCAGCAGGTACGGTCTGCGCCTGTGGTAAATCAAAAAAAGTTTTTCCTTCATTCATTGTCGTGTTACCTCCTGTTTCATTTATTACAACCGCAGATCGGCCAGCCGATCAGCAGCGGTTTTCCTGTACTGTCTGTTATGAAATCATTCTGATCCGTTTTCAGCTTCGCCCGTACCATGCCACTGATCAGCATACTTTGAAGATCCTGAACCTGTGCTGTCAGTGCGTCAGTCTGGTTCTGCAAGGCCCCGGCTGCATCTTCGCCCAGCGTCCCCTTGATATGCTCAAACCATTCAAGGAAAGCCGCTTCATTTGTGGACTTGAAAAGAATTAGCTGCTGCGTGATTGCTAACAGGTCATTGTTTCCTTTCGTTTCAAGTTCAGTCAGATATTCAGACAGTTCAGCGGAATACTGATCATGAAGGTTCTGCCCCTGCTGTGAAAGCGTGGTATAAAAGTTGTTCATGGTGGTCAGTAAATTGTTATATGCGTCTGTGCTGTCCTGTTTCAGCGTGGCAATATACTGTGATATGTCATCCGTGAACGCTTTGAAAGCGTCAGCCGCCATCTGTGTGAACTCTTTATAGCTGGTGTTGGACTTGTCAACAAATTCTTCATAGAATTTATTCAGCTGTTCAAAGAAAACAGCTGTGTCAAGATGGTCAATCAGCTGCGTAATGTAGCCACAAACGGCGCTGTCTGGCCGTGTGTCTGTGATACTGCTTTGTGTGATCACTTTCTGCCCTGCGGTCAACCGGATATTTGCAAGGCATAATTCAAAATAGTCACCGGCTGCTGGCCGGATCAGTTCAGGCGGTACAGGGTTAGCCGCTTCTGTACCGGTTTTTATTAAAATTTCAACCATTCTTTCCAGATAGTTGCACCGCATAACAACCCGGTCAATTCTGTTATACTGCTGCGGTGCTGATTCTATGGTTAAATGGTCAACTTCGTCATTGTAACAGAAGTGTCCCTTCACCATACCAAAACCCGGATCCAGTTCAAGGTTCAGGCCATTCCCCGCAGCCCGTACCCGGAAACAGTTTGACGGAAGGGCAAGAACCCCGTCACTGACTAAATTAGCAAAGAGAAGGGCGAACAGGTCAGACGTTTCAGCCCGGTCAAAAATCGGCATCCCCTCATCGTCTGTCCCTATAATTTCTGAATCGAAATATCCAAATCTAAAAGCCATTTTTATGTTGTCTCCTTTCTGATAATCTTTTTAAAATCCGTTGCGCTGTCATTCCCAAAAATAACGCTCAACGTTCTTTTGGAACCTTCCAACACTTCCTGAATTTCAGTGATCCGTTTTGAACATTCTATATTCACATCGCTGTACCTGTAAGTACACAGATCCCCTAAATCATAGTCAGTTCCGTAAATGAGATTAGCAGCAGGATCCACATCACTATCAACCTTTTCAATGCCCGCATAGTCAGCCAGTTTTTCAAGACCACGCTGAAACAGCAGATCCCTGTATTGTGCATCCGTATAGTTTACATTGTCGGAATGTTGCTGCAAGTCCCTAGCATCAACCCACAGTTCCCGGCGTTCTTCGTCAGGACTTTGCCGGATGTCCACTTCAACCACCTTCCGGGCGGATCCTTCACCTTCTCCGGCCACATATGCCACATTTTTGCAATCCGATTCATCCCGGTCATACTGTGCATTTTTTATGTTCCTGAAGCTGTCTGAAAAAATCGCCCAGCTGTTTTCTGTCTGTGTGTCCGTGCGGTCAAGGCCCTTCCAAACCTCATATGTCAGCGTATTTTCCAGATAATCAAAAACAAGGCGCTGTGACATTTCCTGTGTTTTCAGCGTGTCATATAAGCGATCCCCCACATTGTCCCCGGTATTCTGCAAGGCGATGGAAGTGCCGCCGCCTTGCAGCTGTCCCAGCTGAATGTGTTTGATCTTCCTGTCTGCGTTGGCCGGATTGATAATATACTGATCAATTACCCCACGGGCCAGCGCTTCCGGTGTCCCTGTCCGGTTAAAAGTGGGGTAGATCACGTTATTGTTCAGCAGGTGTTCAGCAAAAAAGCCTTTACAGTATGCTGTTTTCTGGCTTTTATCTCCACGCATGAAATTGACTTCCCGGATCACTCCCAATTCCGTGCGGTCATTCCTGTACAGATACCTGCCGCTGTTGATCAGGTCAAAATATTCAGCCGGTACATGAAGTTCAAATATACCGGGGCTGTAATACCTGCGATACCATAAAAGCGTATTGAATACCCGGATGGATCCCGTTGTCTGGAAGCTGCTGTCAAATATAATAAACTGCATAATCACACCCCCAAATATTTAGGCCGGTAATATAGATTCACGTCCAAATTCGTGTAATTTTCATCAGCGTCATATTCAAGGTAATTGTCCCCAACTTCCAGTTCAAAAGGTTCTGATCGCCGGTCAATGTGGTGGTAGAAGTTCACCCCGTTCAGTTCAATGACCTGATGGCGTGGGTTCGTATCTATCAGCAGGACATCACCGGCCACCATATCACACACAACCCGCATGAATTGACCAGTCTTTACGCTGGTGATTTTCGGATTCTTTACAGTTCCCCGTTTCGCTACAAACTGAATCTGAACACCTGTTGAAACGTCCCCATCGTTGGCAAGCACAACTTCCTTGTGCAGCGTCCTGTAGCCCATAATCATGCCGCCCAGCATTAACCCCCTTGCTTTCTCCGGGTACTGGTTTTTATTTGTGGCCCGTCTTGCTAAAGAGTGCCACGGAAAATGAAACTGCTTTGTATAGTGGGCCATGTTCTTACCAAAATTATCAACATTCAGCATATAAGGATCCGGACATATCAGATCCACAATGATCCCCAGCCTTGTGTCAAGGTTCCGCTGCTCCGCAAACGTCCATCCTTCCAGTTCATATTCAATATTCCGGGAAATCCCCATATTTGTGATCAGGGCTTTCCCGGTATACTTAGGGTTAAAAAATTTAATGACCGCAGCCCGGTTTTCCGGGTTATTGCGGCCACTTTTGAACTTCGCTTCAATGTGGATGGGGCGCTTGCCTATTTTCTTACCGTCTACAGACACCCCATCCACCAGTGCATTGTCTGACGTGCTTATTTCCAGTTCGGAAGATTCAAGGCCGGAAACTTTGGTTATGTCAATATCAAGTCCCGGCCCCATCGCCAGCGTTCTGCCGTTGCACGTCAATTCAATTTTTAATGTGTTAATTGTCATTACTTCACACCCCCGGCCATCTTCCTGAACGCTTCCCGCTGTGCCTTTGCTGTTTCTGCTGGTGTTGCTACAGGTACATGGTAGTTGTTTTCCTGTTCCTGATGATTGTCATTATAGACAGTGGTTCCCCCATTGTTCAGGGCCTTTGCATCCCCAAAACTTGAAGCGTTCAAAGAAACTTCATTCATGGAAGCGTCCACGGTTCCCTGCATAGCTGCCAGAAGTTCCCCGGCCTGTGCTTCCATTTCCCGCAACGTTTTAGGCATTGACTGTTTCACACCCTCTACAGTTCCGGGCATTAGCCAGCGTCCAAATTCATCACGGAACGCCTTTGAAGGGGAATTTATACCCAGTGCGTCCTTTGCGGCATCCAGCAGACTGTTTGCAAGGCTTGAAACCTTATCTTTCAGCCAGTTCCATCCTGAACTGATACCGTTCCAAATACCGCTGACTATATTACTTCCTACCTCTGCCATTTTGGAAGGTAAACCGCTGACACCGTTGACCACGGCATCAAACAGCCCTTTAGCAGCAGCGGCCCCTTTGGATGCCAGTTCGCTGCCCCATGCGACAACCTTTGAAACGACATTTGACAAGTGCGTTGCAATTTTTCCCGGTAGTTCTGACATAAGGGAAACGATGCTTGAAATCATGTTTGTAATTGCCGTTTTCGCACTGGAAAGCATCTGCTGTCCCCATGCTGTCACCTTCGTGACGGTATTGACTAACCACGTCCAGACCTTACCCGGCAATTCAGAAATCAAGCTGACAATGGCTGAAATCATATTGCTGATTGCGCTTTTTGCGGTATTCAGCATTTGTTGGCCCCATGCGGTTACTTTCGTAACTACATTAACAAGCCATGTCCAGACCTTACCCGGCAATTCAGAAATCAAGCTGACAATGGCTGAAATCATATTGCTGATTGCGCTTTTTGCGGTATTCAGCATTTGTTGGCCCCATGCGGTTACTTTCGTAACTACATTAACAAGCCATGTCCAGACCTTCCCCGGAAGTTCAGACAGCAGGGAAATAATGCTGGAAATCATGCTTTGAATCGCATTTGTGGCCGTGGTCAACATCTGCTGTCCCCATTGAACAGTTTTTGTCACCACATTAACAAGCCATGTCCAGACTTTACCGGGCAGCTGTGCGATCAGGTTTACAGCTGTGTTCACCACGTTCTGAATTATGTTCTGAACGTTGCTGAACATTTGCTGTCCCCATGTTATGATCTTCTGGACTGTCTGATCCAGATATGCGGCCAGTTCTGCGGGCATACTTGCGATGCCATTGACTAGCCCCTGTACCAAATAATCGCCCTGTTCAGCCATTACGGTTGAAGGGCTGTTAATACCGAAAAATGACTTGATCCCGTCCAGTATACCGGAACCCAGTTCACAAGCCGCATCCCATACTGCACCGATTCCACCGATCAGGCCGTTCACAATTCCGGCTATAATATCCGGTACGGCTCCGGCAATACCTACCACAATTTCAGGAACCGCTTCAATAATCTGCCATAACAGATCTTTTGCTGCTGTGAATATCTGCGGAATGGCCTGTGCTAACCCTGTGGCAATCGCCGTTATGATCTGCGGAAGGTTTTCAGCAATCGCCACCACAATATCAGGGATCGCTTCAATAATTGCCATCAGCAGCGTGATGGCTGCTTCTAACAGCTGCGGAAGCGCACCCACAAGCCCGTTGACAAGTGCTGTTATGATCTGCGGCAAATTATTCACGATTGCCTGAATGATGACAGGGATCGCTTCAATGATACCCATTAACAGCTGAATCGCACCGTCAACAATCAGCGGTATGTTCTGCGTGAAAAAGTCAATGACTGTGGTTATCAGGTCAGGAAGCGCTTGCAGTAACTTTTCTATGATAACGGGCAGCGCATCCAATATTGCCATGAATAACTGAATAGCACCTTCAAGCAGAACGGGGATCCCGTCAACCAGACCTTGCACCAGCCCCATGACCAGCTGCAAGGCAGCGTCTACAAGTGCCGGAAGGTTTTCAACCAGTGCCAGCGCTATGTCTGACACAATGACCGCCGCCTGTGCGATCAGTGTTGGAAGTGCGCCAGTAATCCCTTCTGCCAGTGCCACAATAATATCAGCACCAGCCTGTAGAATATCAGGCATCCAGTCAACAATACATTCCACAATGTCAGTGATCGCCGTGGAAGCTGCCTGAACCATCTGCGGCGCACCCGCAGCAATCCCTTCTGCCAGCTTTCCGATCAGGACTATGGCCGTTGTCCATATCTCACCGACACAGGACATCAGGCCGGTAACAAGGGACGTGATCAGGCTTGCGCCAGATTCCCCGATCCCCGGCGCACTTTTCAGGCCGTCACAAAAGGACATGACCAGACTGACAGCGGCTTCAATGACCGTGGGGGCTGCTTCTGCTATCCTCTGGACTATCTACGCCAGAACATTACCGAACGCACCCACAAGGCCCTGAAAACCGCCCTCATTGAACGCATCCTGTAACTGCTGAACCATCCCCTGTGCTTCTTTTACAACGTCCTTTGCCGTGTCCTGCATGGTTTCATACAGGGAAACACCTAAACCTTCAAGGCCGGATTGCAGAATAGTGATCTGCCCCTGTAAATTGTCCTGCATGATTTCAGCCATTTCAGCGGCGGATCCGTTGCAGTCATTGATTGCACCAGACAGCTTTTCAAAGTCTTTATCTGACGCATTGACGATTGCCAGCAATCCAGACATGGCTTCCTGACCGCCCAGCATAGCGGCATAGCTGGCTTTTTCGTCCTCTGTAAGACCGGAAAAGCCTTTCCGCATATCGCCCACAATTTCAGACAGCGGCTTCATTTTCCCGGAACTGTCCGTTATGGACAGGCCCAGCGCATCCATCGCCGCCTGTGATTCCTTTGTGGGCTTTGCAAGCCTTGTCATAATGGAACGCAAGGAAGTACCGGCCTGTGAACCCTTAATACCGGCATTTGCCATAAGCCCGATGGCTGTGGCCGTATCTTCCGCAGAATAGCCCAGTGAACCGGCCAGCGGTGCAACGTATTTGAATGTTTCACCCATAAGGCCCACATTCGTGTTTGCGTTGCTGGAAGCTGCGGCCAGTATGTCAGCAAAGTGTGTTGAATCGGATGCAGACATACCAAACGCTGTCAATGCGTCTGTCACAATGTCGGAAGTAGTGGCAAGATCTTCACCGGAAGCGGCTGCAAGGTTCATAATACCTTCAATGCCGCCCAGCATTTCCTCTGTTTTCCAGCCAGCCATCGCCATGTAGTTCATAGCTTCGGCTGATTCTGTGGCGCTGAACTTCGTCTTAGCGCCCATTTCTTTAGCTTTTTCTTTTAATTGTTCAAGGGCTTCACCAGATGCGCCAGACACGGCCTGAACCTCTGACATCCCCGCTTCAAAGTCTGAACCTACTTTGATCGCTGCCCCGCCCAGTGCCGTGACAGCAGTAGCCGCCCCGCCCAGCACTTTACTGGTGATTGACAGTCCTTTTTGTGCAGCGCCCCCTATTCCGTCAAGACCTTTTTGAAAGCCTGAACTGTCTATTTTAGTATCAAAATTTAATGTTCCGTCATTACCTGCCATTTACAAAACCTCACTTGATCAGCTGTGAAATGTCACCCCCGTTTGCAAGGATGGCTTCCATTTCCTTTTCAAGCCTTATCTGTTCAGCAGGTTCAGGGATCTTGTAGATCCGTTTCATGCGCTGATAGAACTTTTTCTTTTCCTTTGGCATTTTTGCTGGAATTTCCATAGTGCGGTATGCCATGATCTTGCAGAAAAGAACCGTTTCCGGCAATCCTAAAAATAAGGCTCGAAACTGCCACCAATGAAGTCTGTTCTTTGTCAGGTCAATTCCATATGCTTCCATAAACGCAGCGTAAATATAACCGGCATCATGTTCATAAGAAAACGGCGGATCCTTACCGGAAGCACCCCCTTCCGTTTCAGATCCCGCCGTTTCATCAGCACCGCAGCGGTAAAACCACATGATCCCGTTCAATGCTTCCTGTACCGTGTCCATATCGCCCAGCAGCGGAAAAACAGCATCCCCATAGTACAGTTTCAGAACCGTGTTCAGCTTTTCATTATCCGGCATGGCCGGATCACTCAAAGTCTGTTCAAAAAGAATACCCGTTCTGTAGTCTGTATCTATGGGGATCTCAACGTCTGCCACAATGACGGTACAAGGCAAGTCATCCATTAAGACATTCATGTGCGGTTAGGCTGGTTTCTCTGTTTCTTCTGGTGTCCCTGCATAGACTGGAAACTGTTCTGACGCTGCGTGTATTTGTTGGAAAAATCGTTGAACTGTTTCTTTTCAGCCCTCTGTGCTTCCTCAATTTTGGCCACCGCTTCCAGATGCACCATAACATTTTTACTGCCCTGAAAGATACTGTCAGCAGTACCTTCACCGAACGCTGTATTAAAAAATGTTTCAATCGTCTGGTTCATCGCCTTGTACTTTGCCGCAACCATGCCCTGCATAGTTTTACTTGCATTGATTCCTTCCCGCATTGTAAAAATAGCCGGTTCAAATACTTCCATGAAATCCGCATCCATGAAATCCGCCTGCAAAGTTACTCCATTGATTTCTATATTCATTTTCTTCATCCTTTCAATCACCACAGCATATAAAAACAGCGCAAGGCCGTGGTGATACCCTGCGCTGTCCTGAACGTCCACTGTCATTAGATCAGTTGTCGTTTTCAGCAGTTGTCAATATGGTTTTCGTGTTACTCTGTAGGTGCTGCGGGTTCTCCGTCAAGATCAAACTTCCCTTTGAACTCCCCTTCTGTGAAAGTCATGCTCACGGTGTCAAACTTACCAAAAACCGGATCGCCTACAGCGTGGAGAGTACCGGAAGCGTTGATCTTCTGTCCCCCGTCCCCGGTGAAGTCGCTGACTTCATTTGACACGGTAAACTGACGGGCCGTGTATTCAGCTGCCGTCTTTGACGGTGTACTGATGGGGTTAAAAAGTTCAACCCGTACATAGGTATGCTGTGCAGCTTCCCCGGTGTGGTGATCCCGTCCGTCCTTCCACAAAGTATAAAGCGCTTTCTGTGCGGGAACAGCGTCAAATTCATAGGGAAATTCTGTTTCATATCCTATAATGTCAGCGCTGGACGTGGTTTCATTGATATAGGTGGTGTTGTCGCTCTGTGCGCCGGGGCTTTCGTCTAACTTCGTAAAGCCGATCCCGCACAGTTCCATCTTTCCGTTTACTTCCAGATAGTCAGCGATCATGTTACGGATCAGCGCACTTCTGCCGCCCGTAAAAAGCTGTAAATCAAAATTTTTCATTTTTCGGTGCCTCCTTGAAATATTGTAGTTGCAGCTGAACCTGATAAAAAGCATTTTCCATCGTTGCGTCCAGCATGAACCCCGGTGTCAGAACGGTCAGGGCTTGCGCTTCGCACCCTTCCGGCATTTCAGGAAGGTTCCCGATCATGCTTTGTTCTTCCACCCAGTTGCAGAAATCTTCATAAAAACTTTCATTCTGTATTGCCAGAATCCGATCCATTGAATAGGCTTCCCGGCTGTTGAAATTGAACTGGTACTGTCTGATACTGGAACCATCAACATAAGTTTGTACAACTGGAGAAGTCATCCCCGTTTCAAGAGCATATTCCACGGGATCACTTCCCAGCGCATCCACCCGGAAAACTCCGTCTTTCAGAAGGGGACACTGTAAAAAATAATCTGTCAGCCCTTCAATGATTGACTTGACCAAACTTTTACCCCCTTTCCGCAGCCCTCTGAATGTCTGCTTTGTGCGCTGTTTTCATGCGTTCAAACCATTTAGCGCCCCGGCGTGAATCATAAGACCGTGACTGTGCCGTTTGGTAATACTGAAAACGTGCGTATGGTGTCGCATACTGAACATTTCCGCTGCCGATCACGGTTCCGATTGTCCCGGAACGTGTCAATGTTCCAGTACGGAAGGGGATCAGCGGCGCACAGTACCGCAGCACTTCACTGTCAACAATTTTCTGCTTTCTGCTGAACATGGCGCTGCGGTTCCGTCCAAACGTACTTGACCAGCATAATTTGACGCTGCCGCCCACGAAATTGATCACCCGGTTCACCGGTGTGACAATGTTGTGTATATCCATTATTTACCCCCGATCCGCCAGTGTCTTGTGTACAGGCTGCCCCCTGACGTGTCATCGGCGTATTCCGTGACACGGATCAGGTCAAGCCCCTGTTCCTTTGCGTATGCAGATATTTCATCCTCACCCAGCAGGGGATTGTCACCGGCATATTCACCCCGGACAACCAGATCCCCCTTCTGTATTGTCCAGTATTTTGCTGCTTCTTCATTGTCCAGCTTTGCATAGTTCAGATCCCGCATATATTCCCGGTTATCCTGAACCACGGCGATCAGGGGAACCCTGATTTTATACTGAACATCGTCACTCCACACCCCATTGTCGGCTACTTTGGATCCTTTCCCTTCGACATAGGAAACGCCCCTGATCACCGTGGGGATATAGATTTTTCTTCGTGTTGCTTTATCCGTCCTGCCATTAAAGACAGTCACAGCATCCACATTTGTGATCATGTTTACACCCCGCTTTCCGTGAAAGCCAGCCAGTAGGAAGCAGCCGGATCCGGATCACCTGATACATACAGCGTTTTACATAGTCATCCGCTGTTTCCCCGTCTTTACGGGCCACAACAAACGACACTGAAAGGCCGTCTTTGCTTTCAGACTTGACATTTCCACCTTCCGCTGTTTCCCTGACAGCCATATGATAGGCATCCGCAGCAGCACAGACAGCGCCCTTTATAGCGTCAGCCTGTGCCGTATCTGCGAAAATATCACCGTTCAGGTATGTCAGATACCGGATGTACGTTTCAGCTTCCTGTTCAGCTTTCTGGAAAGCCCCTTCTGACAGGACTGAACCACTGAACACGCTGGAATAATATTCAAAATCAACGTACATTTCCGATCCCCCCCCCTTATGCTTCGTTCTGCTGCTCCAAAAACTCCGCAATAATTTCAGCTTTCACCGTTTTGGTGATCACATAGCCTTTTGAAACCGCCAGCGCCTTGATCTGGTCAATGGTCATGGCTGTAAGCTGCGCTTCTGTATAAGGCCCATCGCCCTGTCCGTCATCCGCTGAATATGCTGCAACGGAAGCGCCGGATGCAGCGCTTGTCAGGATAGCGAACGGGCAGCGCTTTGTCTTATCGGGAACCATAGCATTGATGGGGTTCGGGATTTCCCAGCCCAAACGCATGACGGCCCGCAGCGCCACCATGTCAT
>CAJTVR010000024.1:0-1307 GCA_910580075.1 uncultured Eubacterium sp.
CGCCAGATTTAGGTTCTTATGTGGTTTATTTGCGGAAATGACGGAATTGGCAGACGTGCAGGATTTAGGTTCCTGTGTCGAAAGGCGTGAGGGTTCGAGTCCCTTTTTCCGCATAAAATAAGGCTTTGTCTTAATCGAATGGTTAGGACAGAGCCTTTTTTACTTGTCAAATACGGCAAAGTCTTTTATAATCAAAATTAGCAAGTCTAGCGTGTTCTCACAATCGAAAGGAGAACACGTAAAATGAGAGAAAGACGGAGAAAAAAGACAATGGCTATTGACAATGTATCGGTGAAGCAAGCTTATAATGAGTTTGTGCAAGAAAAGAAAGCTATGAACCTGTCTGAGTTGACATTATCCACATATGAACTACACATTAAAAGTTTTGTTGATTCCAATGAGTTTTGGGATATGTCAACCAGTCTGCTGAATAAGGACTTATATCAGTGGTGGATTGAGGACTTGAAAGAGGATGACAATAAAAAAGATGTCACTGTAACGTCGTATGCGCGTTCTGTAAGGGCTTTTCTGTATTGGTTGCAGGATAATCAGTATATGGACGTTTGCCCTCTCCAATTGCCCAAATATCAGCATACAATCAAGGTCTGCTATACAGATGATGAACTTGCAACATTATTGCGTAAGCCAAAGACATGCAGTGAGGTAGAGTATCAAACATGGGTATTTATTAACCTAATATGCGCAACAGGTATGCGGTTATCATCTGCTTTAAATATTCAAGTATCAGACATACAAAGAAAAGAACACTCAATCTATGTGCAATATACTAAGAATAATAAAGCACAGGTATTTTTTGTTAATGATGATATGCTGTCTATTCTTTCAAAGTATATCATTCAATTTGAATTATCAGATAGTGATTTTCTTTTTTGCACTGCTGAAAAGAAGCAACTTGCAAAACGCACTATGCAAGATAATGTTGCGACTTATAACAGAAAACTCGGCGTTGAAAAGACAAGTATTCATCTAATGCGGCATACATTTGCTAAAAATTATTACATCAAAACAAAAGATATATACAGCTTGTCAAAGATTCTAGGACATAGCACAATCGGCACAACTGAAAAGTATTTAAGTGATTTAGGGCTTAATCTTGCTAATGCTGTTGCTTACAATCCACAAGCAATTTTTGGCAAAAAAGAACAGCCTAAAAAGCGTAGAGGTAAGATAACAGTTAAATGATTTAGCCAGTCTGAAAAAGCACTCTTTTGAGTGCTTTTTTGTATTCTTAAAACCTACTGCGGAAACTGCGGAAACTGCGGAAGAATATAAACTTTTTATAAACT